>CALVGY010000009.1 GCA_944327215.1 Candidatus Gastranaerophilales bacterium
TCATAGCAAGCTTATTAGGAGGTCAAAAGATAAATCTTGCATCAACATCAAGCTCCTCTGAAATTGATAAAGTCTCAATCAACATGAATGGTAATGTTATAGATCTCAGTTTAGAAGACATTACAATAATTGCATCAGATATTAACTCATTGGCAGCGTATATAAATGGAACAAACAATGACCCAAACGGTGATGGACAAGAATTGCCACCAATAGCAGAAAATTCATCAAATTTACAAGACTTACTTGATGTAATTGTTTTAAATAATGTAATGAATACATATGGCGAACCAAAAGTAACTTGGATAGATAAAAATGATTCAAATGCAAATGGTGAAGCAAAATATAATTGGTATTCAGGTTTATTTGAACGTATGCAAAAAGGTTTTAAAGTTTTACAAGATGGCCTTGCATCAAGCAATGAATGGATTCAATTCGCATTAGAAAATGGTATTGTTACAATGGAACAAGTTGATTCAGAAGGTAATTGGAACAGCTTAAATTACTCAAATTGTAGCGATATTACAGAACAAACCAATGATCAAGCTGTCGCAATCGCAGAAGCAGAATACAATGCTGCTATGAATAAAATTGAAAACAAAGATAAAAGATATGACTTGGAACTAAAAAATATTGATACAGAACATAATTCATTACAAACAGAATATGACTCAATTAAAACAGCTATAGATAAAAATATTGAAAGAACATTCAAAATTTACAGTTAAGATAAAAACACTACACACACTACACTTTTAGCAGGTTAAAAAAAATACCTGCTTTTTTATTTTATAAAGATATAAAGATTATGTAAGGAAATCAAAGTTGAGCTAATTTTTAGTTTATAATTTGAATATAGATAAGATAAATGGAGATAATTATAATGGAAACAGTTAATGAAATTCTTTCAAAATTAGAAAATGCAGATAACACAACTAAAAATGAATTAGAAAATGAACTTGTTAATATCGGAACTTCAGCTTTACCTCAACTTGTTGATGAATTACAGGTTGTTAGAGGTATTAAAAGAGGTGTTGTTGCAATGACTTTGATTAGAATTGGTGACGCTTCTGTTAAATATTTGAAAAAAGCTGCAGAATCAAACAAAGATTTTGAATGGGTTGCAGAATACCTTATCAGAGAAATTAAAGGTTCTGTTGCTGCTTAAAAATTTATCATTTGATATAAAAAAGAAAAGACTGTTTATATACAAACAGTCTTTTTTTTATTAATGAACAATTTTTATGGTAAAATTAAACTATGAAAAAGGGGATATTATTTTACGTTACACTTTTTTTGCTTATTTTAGCATTTACAACCGCTGCAAATTATTTTGATTTTGACTTATGGGCAAGATTAATTGCAGGTATGGGAGTGCTGGATGGTGGGCATGTTTTAAAAGATGATTTTTTGTCCTATACACCTGTTCATACATGGTGGGATCATGAATGGGGCTCAGGAGTCATTTTTTATTTCTTTTTAAAATACTTTGGACCGTATAGTTTGATTATTTTGCAAGCTATTTTGATGTTTTTAATATTTTTTACTGCATCAAGAATTGTAAAATTAAGGAATAATGGTCAACCATATAACATTTTATTTTATTTCTTTTCATTAATGGCGGTTATGGGAACTTTAAACAGTCCAATAAGATGTCATATGTTTAGCTTTTTATTATTCACAGTATTTATATATATTTTGGAGCGTGTAAGAGAAGGAAAGAACAAATTTCTGTTTTTAATTCCATTTCTTACTATTCTTTGGAACAATATCCATGGCGGCGTTGTGTCTGGATTAGGACTTCTTTTAATGTACGCATTCGGCGAATTTCTCAATAAAAAAGAATTTGCAAAATATTTAATAACTTTTGTTATATCTTCTATTACCTTAATTATTAACCCGTGGGGAATAGAATATATCAAATTCCTTTTAATGGCAAACACAATGCAGAGAACTTATATTATTGAATGGTGGGGTATATTCTCAAAATTCCATTTATTTAAGCATCTAATATTTAAAATATTCATGGTGTTTGCAATTCTTGCTGAGGGAATTAACGTATTCAAAAATATAAAACTGGATGGTTTAAAAAATTGGTATATTAAAGCTGACAAAGTTAAATATATCATTCTTTTAACAACATTGTATCTGGCAATAAGCCACGTAAAACTTATGCCATTTTTTGTTATTTCAGTTCTTTGCTTTACTTATAATGATTTTTGCAGTTTATGTGAAAAGTATAAATTTTCAGTTTTAACTAATAAAGCTATTTATATACTTTTGTTGTTCATATCTATATTTACGCTAATCTCAAAAGATTTTTCAGTGCCTGTAGGAATGGGATCTTACCCTGTAAAAGAGGTAGAATTTATCAAAAAAAATAATCTCAAAGGTAATATTTTAGTTAACTTTGGCCTTGGAAGCTACGTTTCATACAAAACTTATCCAAATAATAAAATATATATGGATGGAAGGTATGAAGAAGTTTATTATGATTATATGGTTCCAATGCTTAAAGAATTCTGCCTTGCATACCCGCATTGGAAACAATTGCTAACTTATTTCCCACCGGACATTATTATTATTGAAAAATATTACCCGATATATAATGTTTTACAAAAAGAAGGAGACTGGAAGCTTGTTTATCAAGATAAAGCATTTGGGGTTTTCCTTCCAAAAGCAAAAGCTAACAGAAAATTTGTGCAGCCAACTAATGATTTGGACTATTATAAAAATACATTATTTACTACAGGTATAAAATTTAAATAAGAGTATAATAAAAATATGGATAATAATTTAAAATATACATGTTTATTTGGAGGCGGAGCTATTCGAGGAGTTTCTTACATCGGAGCAATAAAAGCGATGGAAGAATTAGGGCTTCAAATAAACACTTTCGGAGGTTCTTCAGTTGGTTCTATTATTGCAGCTCTACTTGCTGTTGGGTACACAGCAGAAGAACTAAAACAGATATTTTTAAAAGTTAATTTTGAATTATTTAAAGATATTTCAATCGGCATTGGACCTCTTTTTGCAATTAGCAAAGGCGAAGTTTTTTTAGAGTGGGTAAGAGATCTTATTGAATCAAAATTTTATGGAAATGAGTATAAAAAAGGTTCTAATAAAGCAGTAACTTTTAAAGATATTGAAAAAAATCTTGTTATTATAACGACAAATCTTTCTAATTTTGAATGCAAAGAATTTTCCAGATATGAGACACCTGATTATGAAATTGCTTCTGCTATAAGAATTTCATCATGTATGCCGGGTTTAATGAAACCAATAGAGTATAACAATACGTTATTGGTTGATGGTGATCTTCAAAAGAGTTACCCTATGTGGAAGCTTTCCAAAAACTTAGTTAATAAAACAGACAGAATATTGGAATTTAGACTAGAAGGGGATTATGACAAAAACAACATATCAGGGATTGATTATGCAAATGCTGTTTATAGCTGTATGACAGCAATGTCTACATCATTTGTAACAAGTCTTTATCAAAATAATGATAAATATGATTACATTGTATTAAATACCGGTGATATTGTCATAGTTGATTTCAATATGAATGAGGCAAAAAGGAATGAACTGATTGATTCTGGATATAACCAAACTATGAATTATTTCACCAATTTTCTCTTAGAGAAAAAAATTAAAATCAAAAATAATTATGAAAAAATTCTTGCTTATACACAACAAATTCAAAAATTGATCTTTGCAAAAAAAATACTTAAAGCAAAAATAGAACTAGGTGATTTATTCATTGAATTATTTGATTTAAATTCAATAATCAATGCAGATGATTATAATGATATAAAAGATTTCAAAAACCTATTTTTAGGGAATATAAAATACCCGCCTTTATTTGGAACAGCAAAATTATCAAACGAAAATGTCATAAAAGCGCAAATATCAAATATAAATAACAATTTAAAAATAAAAATAGATGATTTAAATAATTATATTCTTAAATATAAGATTAAACAAAATTCTTGACATATAAGTATGTTTACGTTAATATAAATTTGCTCAAAATATTGACATAATCTACAAATTGAGCAATTAAAAATTGAATATGCCCTGGTGGCGGAATCGGTAGACGCGTCGGACTTAAAATCCGGTTGGAGTTAAATCCAGTGCCAGTTCAAGTCTGGCCCAGGGCAATTTAAAAAGAAACTTATTTACAAGTTTCTTTTTTTGTTAACAAATATTAATGTTTAGTAAAAAAAATAGCAATTTTATTATTTATATATACTTTATATATATAAAGTATTTAATAATGGTAAAATTATGACAGAAGTATCAGGTACAAATAATAGTCCAAATTTTTTCCAGAAAATGGGTAATGCATTTAAAAAAGGCTGGAATAACGGTAATCTGCAAAAAGGGATTAGCGCAGCTGGTATGAGTGCATTCACAGTTGGATTTACCGGTGCAATTATTCATGATCTGAATAATAATAGAGGTTGCAGTTGTGGCGGAAGTATTTGGACAGGTATGTTTGGGCAAGGTTATAATTACCCGATGGGAATGAACATGCTTGGTTTAAATAGTATGTACATGGGCATGATGAATATTGGTTTTGGTATGAATTATATGGGGTACCCAACTGCATATACAGGAATTATGATGCCAGGATTTACTAATATGACAGGTATGCCAAACATGGGTTATATGAATATTACAGGCGGCATGGATCCATATACTTATGGCAAAATGTATATGCAACGGCTTAATGCTCAAAACTCAGGTAATATATCATTAGATCAAATTGCTGGTTTAAATAAGCAAGATAATGAATATGCCGGCAAATGGGACGAAAATCAAGAAACAAAAACCGGTGAAAATTTCGATAAAGGGACTTCTGCAATGATAGATAAAGACGGCAACGCAGTCAAAGGCAAAGCAATAAAATTGTCAAATAATGAATCAGAAGCTCAATATAAATCAGATATTTCCAATATAGCAAAATCATTTGCGGCATATATAGAACAAAATGGTTCAGGAAAAGTTGATCAAGAATTGACATTAGAAGAATATGTTAACTATGAATTATCAAGATTACCAGAAGACGCAACTGAGGAAGAAAAAGCTACTGTAAAAGAGAAAGCACAAATTGTATTTAGCAGGATGGATTTAAACCAAGATAAAAAAGCTGACTGGAAAGAAATAGGTGCTACTATAGCAACATTTGACACAAATTCTGACGGCAAGCAGGATGGAAAAATTACATCAAAAGAAATGGAAAAATGGTCAAAAAATCTTACAGATTATACAAAATCCACTTTCTCTGATGCATTAATTAAAAATTACAAAAAATTATTTGGCAGTGATGAATAATTCATCAAAATCAGACCAATCAAATGATTTAGATTTAGCAAATCTCAAAAGATCTTCACTTTTGAGATTTTGCATTTTAGAGTAAATTTCATTAAAATCTTCATGCGCATCCATTGATATAATCGGAATAGAAGCATCTTTTGCAAGCTTTTCAACCTTTATATCATAATTTATAGCACAAGTTTTAACTCCACACTTAATTGCAACCAACAGAGCATGAAAACGCATGCCAATTAAATATTCTAAAGATGAAATTTTATTTATAATATCATCAATAACAATTTCAGTTTTTATATCTTTATTAATATCATGCAATAAATTTTCGAATTTTTTACATAAATCTAAGTCAAGAGCTTCTTGCAAAGAAAAAATTTCAATCTTTTTATCATAAAAATTGTGAGCAACAAATAATGCTAATTTATTTAACAAATTGTAATTCATTGTTTTAAAACTTCTTAGCTGAATACCAACAGAATTAGATTTCTTAACATTTACTAAATTTAAAGAATAAATTGGGTCACATACTTGTTTTGCACACACATTATATTGCTTTAATAAATTTAAACTATTTTCATCTCTTACAGTAACTAAAGAACATAATTTCAACAAATTCATAAGGATAAAACGTGCAAATTTATTATTTACAGGTCCAATTCCTTGGGCAAAAATTATAACTTTTTTATTAAATAAAAGCCCAAATGCTATAATGCTCAAATAATATACAAGGCTTTTTAAACTCGTAGCATCTTGTAAAAGGCTGCCCCCGCCGGATATTACGACATCAGAGGAACGTATTTCATCAATAACCTTTTTAATATCAAAACTTTTTACAGAATTAACATTATAAGTTTTTTTAGTAAATTCCGGATCAGATGAAAATACTGTTGTTTCAACACCGAGAGAATTCAAATGTTCTGTCAAGACAGCAAGAATCGCTTCATCCCCAAAATTCTTAAATCCATAATAGCCTGATACTACTGCCTTAACCATTATTACCTCTATAAATTGAATAAACCTGATCTTTATATGGGATTGATTTTATAGCACCAATTCCTTGCGCTTGAATTCCTGCTAGAATTGAAGCAAATTTAGTTGCTTCAATAGGAGTAAATCCATGCGTTAAAGCATGCAAAAAGCCTCCATTAAAAACATCTCCCGAACATGTTGTATCAACATAATCAGATGAATAAAATTCCGTAAATGAGATATTACCATTATAACCCGTATAATAACCTTTTTTCTCAATTGATTTTAATACAACAGTAGAAATTCCCATATCCCAGAGCTTTTTGATAGCATTTTCATAAGAATCAATTTCTAAAATATGAATAGCATCGTGTTTTGTATTCATAAACATAATATCAACATACGAATTTATTCTGGAAAAAGCCTCCTTAGCATCTTCAGGTGTTGTCAATTTGGAATAATAATTAGGATCGTACGCAGTAGTTATTCCATTTTCTTTTGCAACTTTGAAAGCATATTCAACAGCCTCATCTGCTGATGGTGATAAAGATTGTGTAACGCCTGAAGCATAAATCACAGAAGCATTTTTTATATATTCAGGATTAATATCATCTATAGAAAGCTTTGAGGGAGCTATTTTTTTTCTATAATGAACAACTTCTTTTTCATTAAGAGTTGGTCTTGCTATTATATATAGACCATTTGCTTCATTTGTAAGCTTAACCTGAGAAACATCTAACCCTTCAGCTTGCCACGTATCAAGTAAAAAAGATTTAAACGGATCGTCACCAATCCTTGTAATAAAACCGACTTTAGAACCCATTCTTAAAGCTGCAATTGCAGTTGATAAAGCATCTCCACCATAACTTTTATAAAGACATCCGGCATCAGAGAGTTTTGCATTAGTAGATAACTCTATTAAACTTTCACCAATCGCAACAATATCAAGTTTTTCGTCCATTATTATCCCTTTAACTCTTTTAAAACTTTCTTTACTCGACCAGTAATTTCACTTAATGAATAATTTTCATAAAAATCGCGACCAACCCCAACAACAGAGGCTCCTGCATTTATATAAGATCTTATTTCGTCAATTTTAACATTCCCTAAAGGCATAATATTTAAAAACGGCATGGGTCTTAACAAATCTTCAACATACATTGCACCACCCATAGCAGTAATAGGATATATTTTAATTAGTGGGATACGGGCTTTCCAAGCATTATATGCCTCATTTGCAGTTGAAGTTCCTGCAATATATGGGATTTGTTTATCTTTTGAAATTTTTACCAAATTCATTGAAAAAATAGGAGAAGATATTATTTTTGCACCTGATAAAATAGCTGCGTCAGCCTGCATTGAAGTGATTACACCACCTGCACAAACATAAGCTGATTTTGAAACTTCTTCTATAACTTTATAAATAGACGGGTTTTCAACATTTATTTCAAGAGCTTTAATACCACCTTCTATAAGGGAATTTGCTATATCCAAAGCTTGTTTTGGATCTCTTTTCCTCACGATCGGAAAAACTTTCTCCTCTGCCAAGAGTTTAATTAAATTTTCTGTCATAATCTATCCTTTTTCCAAAATTTATTATATCATAAAATAAAGGGATAAACGAAAATGAAAATATTCAAAGGAAAAGCATTCTTTTTAAAAACTATATTTTTTCATATATTTTTAGTTTTAATAATAGCATTTGTGTCACTTAATTTTTGGGAAAATCCGATTTATGACACAATATTAAACTCTACAAATGCAACAGTTTCAGGATCTGATGAGATATCGTTAATTGTTATTGATGATAAATCTTTAGACAGTTACAGATGGCCTTGGGCACGTTCATTATATGGAGAAATATTTGAGTATTTACAAAAAACAAATGCAAAAGTAGTTGTTTTTGATTCAATAATAAGAAGTCTTGATAAAGAAAGACCTCCAGAATCTGATAATTACTTTTTTAATACAGTAAAAAACTCTCCAAACTTTATTGGAGGTTACATGGCTCAAACATCAGATTATGAAGACAAGCAGCAAGGTGCTGCTTATGACGAAAAGTTTCATAAAAAATTTGCAATTGATATATCTGACAAAAGAACTCGTAACAACTCTAGATACAGTCAATATAAAAGTTTGACAATGTTTCCTGATTCCTATTTTAATGCGCAAAAATATGTTGGAGCTGTTAATTTAAATCTTAACCAAATAGATGGAGTTTTAAGGGCTTCAAGTGACTTGATTAGCTACAATGATAACTTTTATCCATCGTTAGCGCTAAGCGCATATATGCTCGCTAATAAAACTGATAAATTAACTCTTACAAATAACAATATTATTGTAGACAAAACCGGATTAAAAATACCAGTTACAAAACGCAGCGGGGACCTAAATCACTATATCAAATACTACAAACTTCTTGATAACTCAACATACTCACACAAAAATTATTCTGCAATAGACATAATAAATTCAAACAAACAAATCAAAGAGGGGAAAAAGCCAATAATATCACCATCTGAATTCGACAATAAAATAGTGCTTGTTGGTGCGAATGCTTTAGGGGTAGAAGATGTTCTTGAGACTTCAATTTCTTTTACTCACCCAGGAGTTGATATACAGGCTACTATACTGGATAATTTCCTGCATAATGAATTTATAATAAAATTTCCCCCATTGTTAAATTTGCTAATTATCATATTATTTACAATCATAACATTTGTTTTAATTTTAATGCTGCCATTTTTAGCATCATTATTAACACTTATTGCATGCGCAATATTATATACTATTTTTTCTATTATTTGCTTCAAACATAATATTGCTCCAAATGTTATTACGCCTCTTGCAGTTCAACTTAGCACAATGATATTTGGATATTCATACCGCTTTATAGTAGAGGGTAGAAACAAAGAAAAAATTAAAAACGCAATGGGAAAATACTTATCTCAAGATATTATGAAAAATGTTGTTCAAAATATTGATGATATAAAGCTTGGCGGTAAAAGAGCAAATGTTACGGTTTTATTTGCAGATATAAGAGGCTTTACAAGTATGAGCGAAAAGATGACTGCAGAAGAAGTTTCAGTAATATTAAACGAATATTTTTCTGAAATTGAACCTATTATCACTAAATATAACGGAGTTATAAATAAATTTATCGGCGATGCAGTTATGGCAATTTTCGGAGAGCCTATTCAAGATATAAATCACCCACAAAACGCAGTTAAATGTGCCTGCGAGATGCTAAAAAAAGTTGATCAGCTTCAAGAAAAATGGTTGTTTGAAGGCAAACCTAAAATTGAAATAGGTATTGGGATAAACACAGGTGATGCGTTTGTCGGCAACATCGGGTCTGAAAAACGTCTTGAATATACTGTAATTGGTGATATGGTAAATCTGGCAAGCAGAATTGAAAGCTATAACAAAGTTTATAAAACGAACTTGCTAATAAGCAGCAGTACATACTCTAATGTAAGTGACATTGTAGATGTTATTAAAATTGCTGATGTTACAATTAGAGGTAAGGCAAAGAAAATGGATATTTATGAGGTTTTGCGACTAAGTGATTGAGAACCTGGAACAATTGAAAAAAGCTATTGAAATCGAAATTCAATATAAATATATTGATATTCACGGCAAAACTCAATCTTTCTCCTCTTTTATCAAAAATGAGGCTAAA
The DNA here is from genome assembly GCA_944327215.1 of Candidatus Gastranaerophilales bacterium. Lineage (GTDB taxonomy): Bacteria > Cyanobacteriota > Vampirovibrionia > Gastranaerophilales > Gastranaerophilaceae > Stercorousia. The sequence continues at coordinate 9,989 of CALVGY010000009.1, forward strand.
AAGTACTACAAACTTTCTAAAAAAAATCCTAAATGGGCATTGCTGGCAGAAGTATTTGAACACTATCCGTTCGCTAATATAAATGAACGGCGAAAAAGCATAGACAGGCTTATAAAAGTCTTAAAATCCGAATCAAAAACAACTAAACAGGTGTCAACACAGACAAATGGGGTTCCTCATAAACCTGCGTCAGATACAGAAGTTATGTATATAAAAGGTGTAGGCCCTAAAATCGCATATAAACTAAATAAGCTTGGAATTGACACGGCAAAAGACTTGATGCTTTATTTTCCTAAAAAGCATATTGATTACTCGTCAAGAACATTAATAAGAAACTTAAAAGAAGGTGAAACAACTACAGTTTTTGGATACATAACTTCAGTTTCAGCATTTAATACAAGGAATAAATTGTCTGTCATTAAAGTAAGTATTGCTGATGAAAGCGGAAAACTTGACTTAAGTTTTTTCCAAGCAAAATCAAACCAATTTATGCTTGAAAGGATTAAAGCTCAATTCCCGAAAAATGCAGGGATTATGGTATCAGGAAAGGTCAAACGTAATAATTATGACAACAAATTAACCTTTGACAAACCAAATTACTCAATAATGACGGGAGAATTTATTGAAGATAAAACCTCTAACCTTAATCTTGCAAGAATTGTTCCAATATACACAGTATGTGAAGACTTGAGCATTAAAGTTTTAAGACGAGCAATATTTAATGCCATACAAACTTATAAAGATGAAATTGAAACGATTATTCCTGAATATATTAGACAAAAATATGGAATTTTAGATAAAAAAACTGCAGTAGAGCAAATTCATTTTCCAGAAAGCATGGAGCTTCTTGAACAAGCAAGATTTTCTCTAATTTTTGAAGAACTTTTTATCATTCAATTAAAATTAGCAAGAATAAGAGAAGAAAATTCAAATACACATAGTGCTCTTACCCTAAAAATAGGAACAAACGGTCTTGTAAAGCAATTTATAGAAAATTTACCATTTGAATTAACCGGTGGACAAAAAAAAGCTGTAAATGAAATTTTGAATGATTTAAATTCTGATGTTCCTATGGCCAGACTTTTACAAGGCGATGTAGGTAGTGGGAAAACAGTTGTTGCGACAATAATGCTTTTAGCTGCTGTTGAAAACGGATATCAGGGTGCAATAATGGCTCCAACAGAAATTTTAGCTCAACAACATTACAATAATTTGATAAATTGGCTTACTCCTATGGGAATTAGTGTCGGGTTATTTTTGGGGAGCCAAGGGAAAAAAGTTCGAGAAAAATTCCGTCAGGATTTGCGAAATGGTCAAATGAATATTGCAGTAGGAACGCATGCTTTAATTCAAGATGGTGTGGATTTCAATAACCTTGGAGCGATAGTTGTTGATGAACAACACAGATTTGGAGTAAAGCAGCGAAACGTTTTAAAAAAGAAATCTCAAAATCCACAGATGCTTACAATGACAGCAACTCCAATTCCAAGAACACTTGCACTTACAGTTCATGGAGATCTTGATTTAACGATTATAGATGAACTTCCAAAAGGCAGAAAACCTATAAAAACCTCCCTTGTGACTTCTCACAGAGGAGTTTATGAGCTTATACAAAATGAAATTGAACATGGAAGACAAGCATACGTTGTGTACCCTCTAATTGAAGAAAGTGAAACATTATCTGCAAAAGCTGCAACAATAGAGGCTGAACGCTTACAAAAAGAAGTATTCCCACAATTTAAAATCGGTCTGTTACACGGTAAGCTGAAAAATGACGAAAAAGAACAAGTAATGGCAGATTTTAAAAATAAAAAATATGATATCTTAGTATCTACCACAGTTGTGGAAGTTGGGGTTGATGTTCCAAATGCAACTGTAATGCTCATTGAAAATGCGGAAAGATTTGGACTTTCTCAACTTCATCAGCTTAGAGGGAGGGTAGGAAGAAGTGATTTGCAATCATATTGTATTTTACACACATCTTCAAAATCTCAAGAAACGCGAGAAAGATTAAATATAATGACACAAACAAATGACGGTTTTGTAATTGCTGAAAAAGACTTGCAACTAAGAGGACCTGGAGAATTTTTAGGCACAAGACAAAGCGGTTTACCGGATTTGATTATCTCAGATATAGTAAGAGATGCAAAAATACTCGAAATTGCACGTAATGAAGCAATAAATTTTGTAAAAACACAAGATTTTGAGAAATTTCCACAACTAAAAGAAGCCACATCCACACAAACATTCGGTAGCCTGAATATTTGATTTTATGCATATGTAAATATTTCTTAACAATAAATTAAAAAAAAAGCAATTATTCTCCCTTTATATACTTTATATATATAAGAGTATAAAAATATGAGGTGACAAATGGGTTACTATGGCATTACAGGATGGTCAGGCGGCGGAAGAAGACCAATCAATTATGGTCTTAAAGCTGGGCAATTCAGAACAGGCAAATATAACGTATTTGAGAATAAAACAATTATTAATAATAATGTTTATTCAGGTGGTTATATCCGTAGCTGTAATTATGGATATTATAATCCAAATTATTGTAATAACTCAACTCCATCATGGATGAATTGGATGATGGGTATAGGCTTAGGCACCTCATTACTTGGCGGAATTTTAGGAATGTTTGGTGGCGGCGGTAAAAGTGAAGCAGGAGGAGTAACTAAAGAAGAAACTCAAACTCAAGATCCACTTGCTGGCCTAAAAGAAGCATTCCCGGATGGTAAATTTGTAAAAATAACGGACAATTTATACCAAGCAACAATTGATGGTAAAACATATGATGGAACATCAATAGAAGACTTGTATAAAAATATTAAAAATGGAACAACACAAAAGCCCGACAAATCTGGTAATACAGATTCAAAGAGCAACAAAGGCGTAAGTCCGTCAAATGATGATAATAAACAGCCAACAAATTTATTTGAACAATTAGGTGCAACACTTATGGCTGTTGATGAGCAACTAGGATCAAAAGCAGATATAGCAGGTGAGACTGCATACAAGTGGGACCAAGCTGATGGAAAAAATGACAAATCAAAAGCCCCAACGGAAATAACAATTAGCTGCAACGGCAAACAGTATGTATTTACAAGACAAAATACAACAGGTGATAAAATAACTTATAAAGCTACATCAGTAATTGCTAACGGACAAACTAATTCTGTAACTAATAATCAAATATATGAACTTGATGTTGCATCCGGCAAGTTAATTCAAAAGAGCGGAACAACAACCGCCGCGGACGGATTAGGTTCTACAATTAAATGGCAATAATGAAAACTCCCTATATTACAAGGGAGTTTTTATTTACAACAATTATATAACAATGTATAATAAATTTATTAGTAGAAAGCAGGTAGAAAATGAGTAATTTAACAGTAGCAATAGGATCAGATCATGGCGGATTTGATTATAAAGAATCTATTATAAAACATTTAAAAGCAAATAATATAAATGTAATAGATGTCGGGACATATTCAAAAGAATCTTGCGACTACCCTGTATTTGCCAAAAAAGTTGCAGAAAAAATACTTTCAAAAGAAGCAGACAAGGGTATATTAATTTGCGGCACAGGGATTGGCATGTCTATTGCTGCAAATAAAATAAAGGGGATAAGAGCGGCACTATGTCATGATACATTTTCTGCAAAAGCTACACGAGCTCATAATAATTCCAATATTTTATGCCTTGGGCAACGAGTTATTGGGAAATATCTCGCTCTTGATATAGTCGATTTATTTCTAAGCACTAAATTTGAAGGTGGCAGACATCAAAGAAGGATTGATATGCTTGAATCATAAAAATTTTCTTGCAGGGCATAAAGATTTATGATAAAATAATTAGACATATTAATAAAAGGAATTTATATGACAGAAGATATTGATTCAAAAAAACTTGCCTGTGTAATTGCGCAAATTCTGGACGACAAATTAGGCAAAGATATAACTATTTTAAACATAAGTAATGTTTCTTCATTAGCAGATTATTTTGTTATAGTAACAGGGGATTCTACTCCACAAGTAAAAGCTTTAATGAATGAAACTAAAGATAAAATAAAAGAAATTTTTGAACGTACTCCTTTGAGAATAGAAAACGATGCAAGAAACAGATGGAATTTACTTGATTATGGCGACGTTGTTGTTCACATCTTACATAAAGAAGAACGTGAAACTTATGCAATTGAAAAATTCTGGAGTAATGCATTTAGTATAAACGAAAATGAGTGGCGAGAAATTTCAAAAGAATATTCAAAATTTTAATAACGTAATCGGCTCCGCAAACACGGAGCTTTTTCTTTGTCACAACTATAAAAACTGTTGTTACATTTCTAAATAGTATTTGCAAAATCAAGGAAATAGTGTACAATAGAACCAGAGAGAGTATAATTTTAAATGAAAAGCAGGTTAAAATGAGCGATACCGAAAAACAAATAAACGAACTAATAATGGAAATGGCAAAAGATCCGCAAAATATTGAAAATTACCATAAACTTGCGGAATTGTATTTAAAAAAAGAAGACTATGACAAAGTTATGTCTGTACTTGAAAGCCTTTTAACTATAAAGCCTGATGATGTTCAAGCATTAGTCGGAATGGGTACAATGTGGTTCTATGAAAAAGATTTCAGAAAATCTCTTTCATACTACAATAGAGCTCTTGAGGTAAACCCTAAAAACTTTTTAATATATTACAATATGGGAAACGTTTTTGCTGAATGGAAAAACTTTCCAAAAGCTCTTTTCTATTACAATCGCGCAATTGATTTAAATTCAACCAACCCTGAAATTTATAATGCAATAGCCTTGCTTTACCAAGACAATGAAGATTTTGTAGAAGCAAAAGCATATTATGAAAAAGCCCTGTCACTAGATCCTGAAAATATAACAGCACTTGTTGATATGGGTAATGTTTGCTTTAAGTTATTTGATTACAAAACAGCTTTAGAATTATATAAAAAAGTTTTTGTTTTAAATCCTGATAATAAAATTGTTGCAATATGTATTGGGAACACTCTGACTCTTATGAAAGAAAGAGAAAAAGCATATAATTATTTTGAAAAAGCTCTAAAAATGGAAGGTGACAATTATAAAGCATACATTTGCTATGCAATTGCGCTTTCAGAATTCGGCGAATATGACATGGCTGTTGAAATGTACAAACGTGCAGAAAAAGTACAGCCAAAAGAAATTGATGCACAAATTCTTCTTGCAAATCTTTACACAAACTTTAACCATTTAGATTTAGCAATGGATTTATACAAAGAAGCTTTAAGATTAAAACCAAACAGTGCAGAAACATATATGTTGCTTGGAAACGCTCATTATTTAAAAGGGGAAATTGAACAAGCTATAGGGTCTTACCGTTCTTCAATAAATATTTCTCCTGAAAATGATGAATATAGACTTGTTTATACTCAGGTTCTTGATGAATACATAGACAAAAAAAGAAATGGAGAGCCTATATAAATGAGAGAGAATAATTCACCATTTATGATAGAGAGGCTTGTTGCAGGGTTTTCATACCTGACAATGGGAATGGCAGGTTTTATATGGTTAATCATAAGCTTATTTACAAAAGCTGCTTTAAAACCTTTCTTACAGTATCACATTTTCCAATCAATTTTTATTTCATTGGCCTTTACAGTTTTATCAATTTTTATAGGGTGGCTATCTAATTTGTTAAGTCTTATCCCGTTTATTAATACACTTGTTGCCCAGCTAAATTTCTTATTAAATATGCCAATGTTTTTTGACTATTCACTAATCCAAACAGTTATATATCTATTTTTGATTTATCTTGCAGTTATGGCATTTGCAGGCAAATACAGTTATATACCTTGGATTTCAGATATTATTGATCAAAATGTTTCAAGATAAAATAAAAACCCTGCAAAAGATGCAGGGAGCTGTGCACTAATGAAAAGATTATGAATATGATATTAAGATTCTGCTATTTTTGATAAAATAATTGCATTTGAAAGTGGAATACCACCTTTCATTTGAGGGTTATTAACAACTTGCCCATTTACATACATAACTGTTGATCCTCCACCATCAAGATTAATTGCGCCAACACAGCCTGATGATTTCATTAAATTAGCAAGTTCCATTAATGTCATTCCGACAGAACTGCCTTCACGACCATCAACAGCTACTAAAATTAAGTTATTGTCAGCGGTGAAACCTATAGCACTTCTTGGGTTTCTGCCACCAATTGCACCAAGCTTTTGAGCTGTCATATCTACATAAACTTCTCCATCTTTGACAAGATATGGCCCGCCACTAATTATGTGTTTTACACCTTTCCATTCCGGAGTTGTTTTTACTGACAATTTTACATCTTTTTTCTCTAATAGTGCATATAAAATACTCTTTGGACCTGAAATAACATAACCGTTTTGTGGAATTTCTACAGCATTTGCAGAAGCCTTTGTAATTTTATTATCAGTTACCTGTAAACCTACACCATATTTAGGCGCTGTAGGAGAATATTTCCCCCATTGAGGAGTATAGACAAGAACGTGAGTGGATAACATTCTTGGTTGGTTTATATTATCAACCTTAATTGTCTTTCCGCTTCCTTTAACGCTTGCATCAAGCCGAACTCTAGCTAGATCAAAGCCATCTTCAAAAATTCCCATAGCAACTCTATCATAAATAGGGCCAGTATAAAGTTTCCCATCTATCATTAAAGTTCCAAGAGGAACGCCAGTTTGAGGTTTAAAATAAGTTCCATTTAAAGCGACAAGTGCATCATTATTCTTTGCTATAGTAGTTATTGTTTTTCTACTTTTTAATGTTTCACTTGAAGATAAAACAGGAGTAAGCTCAAAATTTTTTGCCAAATTCATATCAACTTGAACAAGATTGATTCTTACAGGTCTACCGTTGTAGTATTTGGTCATCCTAATATGTTTTACACCATCTGAAACATCTTTAATAAATGCTTTTGGGTATTGTTTTTTTATTTTTTCATCAAAATTTTTCTTTCTTAGCTCTGGACTTATTTGATCAAAAATTTTTACTTTAACTTCACTTGTATCAAAGTCAGGCACTGTAACCTTTGCGACTTTTGTACTGCTTGCGTGAATAGGCAACAGAGCCTGACACAAAATTAAAATCCCAATTATAGTCACATTAATTGTAACTTCTGTTAATTTTCTCAGCTCATAATTTTCAGCGAAATAGAATGTATCCATAGTGTCACCTCATATCTTTGAGTAACCGGATACCTTTTTTATTTGTGAGTGGGATGGGGAATAACACTCAGAGAAGGACTATTTGCTGTTTAGGGGTGCATTTCTTTTTCTTTTTTCAGCGACGCCCCTAAATAGGAACGCCCCTCTACTAATATTGTAACATATTTTAACAAAAAGCTCAAGTGTACACCACTAAAGAGTTATAAAGAATTTACAAAACTAAATAAGGTATTATTTACACTTTTATTTTAAATAAAGATTTATAAGTTTTGCAGCCTCAGATGGTTCCATTTCATTATTAAAAGGTAATATTTTAGGCTCAGAATTAGAAGATCGTTTTAAATCAAAATTCACAAAAGAATGCCCGTTAAAATCACCATTACTTAGTGTCAATCTTGCTTCTTTACCAACAACTTTTTCTTGTATAAAGAGATTTACATCCCCAACAGTTGAAGCATACAATTTATATTTATTTAGGGCTTTGTATTTACTTGAATTTAATTTTTTAAAAGCCATATTTACAACTTCTGAAATAATATGTTCAGAACTACTGCCAGTAAGAGATACAGTATCTTTTTCTAAGCCACAATTAAAATTTTTTGATCTATTGCCTGTCTTTTGAGAAAATATAATTGAATTAAAAGAATTAAATGATGGTAGTGGGGTAGATGAAATTTTTGAAATCATAATTAATATCCTATTCTTACTTTTGGGAACAACATGTTAATTTAACTTTAAAATAAACATATTGTCAAATTCAAACTAATCAACATCAACAGGTTCTCGTAATATTTTTTCAATAGCCTCTCTTGCCGTAAATACAAGAGCTTCCGGCACATTTGAAATAGTCGTAAACTGACGCAAAACATCTACAACCCTTTTAAAAGATCTAACAATATCACCTTCTCCAACATCAACCTGCTCAGTAATTGTTTCCCATTCAGCACCTTCAACCCACAATTCTATCAATGAACTAAAGTAAGGATTTATATACATTGGGGCATCAACCATATAGTGATTTTGAATTTTTTCAAGTTTTCGTCTAATATTTCGAATTTGGTTTAATGTTTTTCTAACAGGTTCTGATATCGGCAAATAAGGAATATCAACCCGTAAATCTTCAGTTGTAATAGCACAAACAACAGCTGCAAGTTGAGATGGAGTCAAATTTTCTAATATATTAGAAAAAATAATTTCAGCTATAAACAACTCATTTTCTGAACGAATTTGAGCGGTTGTAACCCCTCTATCAGTTGGATAATCATCTGATAAATAGCCCATATCAGTTAAAACACCTCTGTGTGCTAAAAATTTATTCCAAAAAATATCACGTTGACGTTCTATTTCTTTATCCAATTTTTTTAATCTTACATTTAATCTGGATGAAACTTCAACACTTTTTGAATGTTTTTTATAAAGCTTACAATTATCACAAGGGAAATTATGCATTTTGTGCAACAAACTTTTTGTTTCTTTCCCGAATTCAACAGCTTCAATAGGTAAAGGTCTATTTTTAGCACGTTCTTGCTTACAGATTTTTTTGTAAGTTTGCCTATTTTGTACATATAAATGACGCAATTTGTCATATTCAAAAAGTTCACTATCAGAAAGTTTTGAAGGACAAATAAAGGTTCTTTCAGAAATGTCATTTTGCAACTGATCTTTTAGTTTCAAAAGCGGCTGTAATCTTGATCCGGCAGAAAAATATCCAAAACTTTTCAGGATTAATTCTTTTGCCTCTTCCAAACTAAAACGTTGAAGCAAATTCAAAACCATAGAATAAGAAGGTGAAAATCTGCTTTCAAGCGGGTTTGCATCACTCAAAACGAGTTCTGCGACTTCCTCCGGAGTTTGGAATTGAGTCCCAACTATAACAACATATCCAACTTCATCCATTCCGCGTCTGCCGGCACGACCAGACATTTGTAAAAACTCACTTGCCGTAAGCATTCTATGGCCGCTATCTGTTCTTTTACTCGTTGAACTTATTACAGTTGAACGAGCCGGCATATTAATCCCTGCAGCAAGAGTTTCCGTCGCAAATACTACTTTTATTAAACCTTTTTGAAATAGCTTTTCAACCAAATTTTTCCAAGCAGGAAGCAAGCCCGCATGATGAGAGGCTACCCCACAATATAAATAATCAAGATGCTTATTATTATATAAATGAGGATTTCCCGCTATGTATTCGTCAACAAATTGCTTAATTTGTGCCTGTTCCCCTTTGGATACAAGATTTAATGATGCACATTTTTCCATTTGTTCATCGCATTTTTTACGTGAAAATGTAAAATATATCGCTGGAAGCATATCATTTTCTTGCAAATTTCTTACAATATCTTTTACAAAAGAGCGTCTATTTTGTAATTTTTTTCCGAAAAGACGTTTTTCAGGTTTAATTTTTTTATTTAATTGTCCGCTTGGAGTCAACAGTGGTAACAATTTTGTTGGTTGCGAACTGTCAAAATAGTAAAACCTTAGAGGAACCGGCCTAAAATCTGTATCAACAAGCTCAGTTTTTGAATGTACAGTATTTATCCATGAAGTAAGTTCATCTGCATTAGCAACAGTTGCTGACAGAGCAATAATTTGAACATTTGTAGGACAATAAATTATACTTTCTTCCCACACAGTTCCTCGCTGCTCATCATTCATATAGTGAACTTCATCTAACACAACATATTTTACATCCTGCATATTATCTTTTACAGAACCGAAATTGGTCCCGTAAAGCATATTTCTGAATACTTCTGTTGTCATAACAACAATTTGAGCATTACGGTTAATAGATGTATCACCTGTCAGAAGCCCTACTTTTTCACTTCCGTACTTTTCTCCAAAATCATAATATTTTTGGTTTGAAAGAGCTTTTAAAGGCGTTGTATAAAAAATTCTTTTTCCGGTTTCTAAAGCTCTATGAATAGCATGCTGAGCTATAACAGTTTTTCCTGCACCTGTAGGTGCACAAACGACTACACTTTTACCTTCATCAATATATTGACAAGCCTCTTTTTGAAATTCATCCAGCTCAAATGGAAATTCGTACATAATATCTCCTTATTTATATTATGCCAAAAATATTAATATTTGTAAAATTAATAAAAATTCAGAGCAAAAATTTTTTTCATAGAAGTTATTATAGAAGATGAAAAAAGGAGAATATAATGCAAATAAGCAATTACAACCAGAATAATAATACTTTTACAGGTTTTAGATTTACATCTGCAAGTAAAAAAAGATTTTATAAAATATTAGAAGGTATAAATGATCCAAATGCTACCAGCAAATGCCTAAACATTATTAAAAGCCAAGAAAAAAATCCCGTAGATATTGAAGTAAGAAATCTTAATATGATTTTTGGACAAAAAATTAACGATGGGCTTGAGGCATATATCTCAGGGAAATTGTCTCATGACAATACTGGAATGAACAGCTTTGGTTTTATTAATATTAGAGAAGTTCTTGATGAGAAATTCAATATCGTAAATTTTTTACGCAAAGCAGCAAAAAAAGCAGAAAAAGCATATAATAAACAAGTAAATGAAAGAATTTCCAATGGAGAAAGCGCTGATATGTTAAATAGACATGCCATTGAAAGTTTAGATGAGATAATTTAAGGAGAAAGAGAAAAATAACTTTAAATACAACTCTCAGACAAAACTAATTTAAGAATGGCAATAAATTCAAATAATGTTCTAAACATTCAATGATTGAAAAATCAAATAAATTTCAAAAGTTTGAAGATTTCCTAACAAAACAACTTGATAATAATATAGTTGATATAAAAAAGCTCCCTATTACAAGGAGCTTTTTCTATTAATAAATATTTAAACTAAATTTTATCAAATCCAGTATATTTTCTCAAAACTTCAGGAATGATAATTGTTCCGTCTGCTTGTTGATAATTTTCAACAATTGCGGCAAAAGTTCTTCCAACTGCTAAACCTGAGCCATTAATTGTATGAACAAGTCTTACTTTACCTGTAGCTTTTTCTCTGTATCTGATATTTGCACGTCTAGCTTGATAATCTCCATAATTTGAGCAGCTTGAAATTTCTTTATATGTTCCGTAAGATGGCATCCAAACTTCTAAATCCCAACATTTGTTAGCAGAAAAACCAATATCTCCAGTAGACAATGCTTCTCTTCTGTAAGGTAACTCTAACAATTGAAGCATTTTTTCTGCATCTTCAGTCAGCTTTTCATGTTCATCTTTACTTGTTTCAGGAGTACACAATTTTACAAGTTCAACTTTATTGAATTGGTGAACTCTTATCAAGCCTCTTGTATCCTTGCCTGCAGATCCTGATTCTCGTCTAAAACATGGTGTATATGCTGTCATATATTTAGGCAAATCATCTTCTGAAAGTATTTCCCCAGAATAAATATTTGTAACAGGAACTTCTGCTGTTGGAATTAAGTACAAATCTTCATCAACACATTTATACATATCTTCTTTAAATTTAGGTAATTGACCAGTTCCTGTCATAGTAGCGACATTTGCCATAAAAGGAGGCAAAATTTCTTCATAACCTTGCTCTTGAGTATGATAATCCAAGAAAAAGTTAATAATAGCACGTTCTAATTTTGCGCCTTTATTTCTATACAAAATAAATCTGCTTTGTGATAACTTTACCCCACGTTCAAAATCAACAAGGCCTTTTTCTTCACACAAATCCCAATGAGCTTTAAATTCAAAATCAAATTTCCTTGGTTCACCCCACTTGTAAACTTCAACATTGTCATCTTCGGATAAACCAATAGGAGTCGTCTCATCCGGAATATTTGGGATATGTAACAAAATATCTCTTTGCCTGTTATCTAATTCTGTTTGTTTTTCTTCCAAAGATTTTATATCATCCCCGAGCTTTCTAACCTCTTCTTGAACAGCATCAGTATTTTCCCCATTTTTTTTCATCATCCCGATTTTTTGAGAATCATTTTTTCTTTTTGCTCGTAATTCATCAACTTGAGTTTGAACCTTTCTACGTTCTTCATCTATTTTTAAAACTTCATCAATTGAAAGTTCAGGATTTCTTCTTTTTAAAAGTTCATTCACCTTTTGGGGATTTTCTCTTATCATTTTAATATCAAGCATTTTTACCACCTTTGTAAATTAAATTATAAATTTTTACTGTTCTTGAAGGGTAAAACCCTCTCTAATTACCATATATTATATTAAAAATTGTAGTTTAAATAAAAGTTATAATCAAGACTGTAATCATCTGTATACATTTGTAAAGAATTATGGATTTTCTTGACACGTAATGTATAATGTTAATTGAGGATATGTGTTAATGATGTTTAAAAAACTTGTACAGAAACTTAATATTGATAAGAATAAATCATCAAGTACAGCTATTAACCCTATTGATGTTGATTTTGATGATAGAAAACATGATTTTTTAAACAAACTTACAAAAAATGCACTAAATTTATATGAAAAAAAATGTGATATAAAGAATTTCACAAAACTTGCTTTATCTGATCCTGAAAACACTTCTCATAATGATATTGTTAATGAACTTTTTTCAAAAGGAGTTATTGATCCGTCAGATGACGAAAGACTTCTCGAATTATCTGACAACAGAAGATTTTTGAAAGATTTGGGGCTTATTGATTAAGATTTTTTATTACTGCATCTGCAAACTCTAAAGTAGTTGCCTTGCCACCCAAATCTTGAGTAAAAACTCCATCTTTGAATGTTTTAAATAATGCTTTCTCTATTTTTTCAGCATATTCGTGTTCATTTATGTACTTTAACATTTCAACAGCTGACAATAAAAGTGCAGTAGGATTAGCCTTATTTTGGCCTTTAATGTCAGGGGCTGAACCATGGACTGGCTCAAATACAGCATAATCACTCCCGATATTGGCACCTTGAGCAATACCCAAACCTCCAACCAAACCAGCACACAAATCAGAAACTATATCGCCGTATAAATTTGGTAATACTAAAACATCAAATTGAGAAGGATTTTGAACAAGCTGCATACATAAATTATCAACTAATATTTCTCGAGTTTTAATCGATTGATAATTTTGAGCTACATCTCTGAAACACTCTAAAAATAGCCCGTCAGAAAGTTTCATAATATTTGCCTTTGTTACAACACAAACTTCTTTTCTGTTGTTTTTAAAAGCATAGTCAAATGCAAATTTACAAATTCTTTCAGATGCTTTTCTTGTAATAACTTTTATACTCTCTGCAGTATCATTATCAACTTGTCGTTCAATCCCTGCATACAAATCTTCTGTATTTTCTCTAACAACAACAATATCAACATTTTCAAATTTTGTTTTTACATTCACTAAATTTTTACATGGTCTCAAATTTGCATATAAATCAAGACTTTTTCTCAATTGAACATTAACAGAACGAAACCCTTTTCCAATAGGGGTAGTCACAGGTGCCTTTAAAGCAACTTTATTTCTCTTTATAGATTCTATTACTCTATCCGGTAATGGAGTACCTTCCGTCTCAATTACATCTGCCCCGGCAGTTTGAATATCCCAGTCAATTTTTAAACCTGAAGCATCTATAATTTTCATTACCGCATTACTAATTTCAGGGCCAATTCCATCTCCGTTAATTAATGTTATCTGTCTCATTATTCCTCACAATATGAAGTTTACGTTCAAATTTTTCAAAAAAACCACAATTAGTGACAGTTAAACTATCTTCTAAATAAACAACACCAATTCCCAAAGCAGTAAGCAAAGGACAAGACACACCTTCTGCATAATACTTGCAATCTATACACTGATCGTCGTCTTCAATAAATATTTTACCGTCATCACAATACATACAAGAATTATACAACTTTACTTAGACTTTGTAAATAAAACGAAGCTCTTTACATTTCTTTACAAAATTTGTATAAAAAGCAATTTTATATAAAAAAAAATTTTTATGTAATTAAGGTAGGTTATATAAAAAAATTAGGTAGGGAAAATGATAGGTGTTACAAGAATCCTAAAAGCAGGTGGAAGACTTCTTTTTGATCCAAAATTTCAGGATACAATAACAAGTTCTATTGTGAACTCAAAAAAAACACTTGGCTACAAAAATATCCATAAACAAATTGGAGATGCATTTGTCAAAGCTGACAAGGCAACGGTAAATACACCTTTCTGGTCTAGCATGAAACAATCTCTAACCAGTCTTGGACCTGATATAAAAACAAATTACAAAGCCGCAAAAGGTTTTGGCGGGAAAAGCAAAGCAATATTTGGTCAACTTGGAAAAAGGATGCCATTACTAGGCGTTTTATTAACTGCAGCGCTTGAGTTACCGAATATATTTTCTGCATTCAAAGATAAAGGACTTGTTGGGGGATTACTCGAAACAGGCAAATCAACTGTAAGACTTGCAGGTGCAACAGCAGGCTTTGCAATAGGTCAAGCATTAATCCCAATTCCATTAGTTGGGGGGTTAATTGGTGCTTTTGTCGGCGACTGGTTAATGAGTAAAGTGGTTGGGAAAAGCCATTCTGAAAAAAAAGCTGAAGCAGAAAGTCTAATGCAAAATCAACAGCAATTATCACAAATGCAAAATCCATACTTACAACAAAATCAATATCAAGGAATGTCAAATAAAGCTACAGGAGTTGGTAATTCAAACTTTACGCAACCAACAATGACACCACAACAACTTATGGCTATGCAGCAAATGTTATACAGCAGCGGTGGATTTGGAAGCCCTATGGATCAAGATTTTATGGCAATGACTTCAGGGATTAACAGACTAAATTATATGTGCTAAATGAAAAACAAATGTTGTGTGAAGCAATACATATATGATGCAAAGTTTAAAGCTTTGCATCTTTACCTATTACTATATATATATAATACATAAAGTTTACATTCCGTTACAATAAAGCAATTTTATAATTAAAGAATTTTTTATATTTATATACGGGGAAAATAAATTAAATATTAAGGGGAATTTATGGCTATTAATGATATTCAAAGCCAAAACTTGTTATTAACTAACTATTTAAGCGGAGTTCAAGGTCAAATGCCAGAGATTACATTAAAAGATGAAATCTACGGGCTTGGTAATGAAGCTTTATTTGGGAGTGCATTCATGCTTGGAATGCCATTGCTTGCCAATTTCAAAAAACCTATTTCCGTATTTAATCAATCTAGAAAAAATAATAAAAGCTATCTTGATATTTGGAATGAACAAAGCAAAATAGCAAAAGCAAACAAAGCAGCCCTAAAAGGCAATAATATATTGGAATCATACAGAAATAGAAGTATGTTTAAAACAATACAAGGTTTTGGGAAAGAACTTCCTACATATGATCCAAATCAAAATCTTTCTGAACTAAACACTAAAAAACTTATAAAATATCAAAATCAAGTAATAAAAAGTCAATGTTATGATGATGCCAAACGCATCATTGAAGAAACAAAACAGATGCTTGAAAATGCAAAACAGAATGGAACAAAAGTTTCAAAAGAACAGCTAAAAACACAGTTAACAAAAGTAAGAGATGCAATAAGGACAGGCGATTTAAAATTAAATCAAGCTATACAAAATGGAGAAATTAAACCTGTATCTTGGTTTAGTAAATTAAAACATCAAACAAAATTAAAAACAGGTGTATATAAAGCAGAAAGTGCACTTCTTAAAACAACCAGAGGAGCATCCACTCTGAAATGTGCGTCTAAATGCGTAAAAGGAGCAGGCTGGATGGCAGCAATACAAGGAGTAATGGAAATTCCTGATATTATAAATGCATATAAAATAGATAAAGCAGAAAAAGCTGCAGGAAAAGAATCAGATAGAGGTAACAAACAATTATTAAAATCAGGCGTTAAAGTTGGGACAAGCGTTCTTGGATACGCAGCAGGTGCAGCTGCTGCAGGAGCGATAGTCGGATCAGTATTCCCAGGCGTAGGCAACGTCGTAGGCGGTATAATTGGATTCGTAGGAGGCCTTATTGGTGGCTTTGTTGCAAGCAAAGTTGCAGGCAAAATTATGGATAGCGCAACTGGAGAAAAAGATTCTCTGGAAAAATCTGAAGCAGAATTATACGCTGAAGCACAAAATGAAGAAGCCGCTAAAGAAGCTAAGGTAAATGCAAATATGGCGACATTAAGTGGTGAAACACAGGACGAACTTTTAACAGCAATAGAAGAACAAATCAATTCCGGAGCTGAAATCTCAGATGAAGTCCTTGAAGCCTATAAATCAATGCTTAACCAGAGAGGCAACAGAATCCTTGATTTGTTAGACAATATTATAAAATTTAATCAATAAATAAAAAACCGGAAGCAATTATGTTCCCGGTTTTTATCTTCCTTAAATTGATGAAATATTAAAATCTCTTTCAGCCCTGCTGGAAGTAGATTCAAAAAATATCTTCAAAAACTTTTCAATATTAGCTTCTAAAGAAGAAATTTCACTTTTTAAAGCTTTATAATTTTCTTCTTTAACATCTTTTAGTGCGTTCTCAAAAATCTCATCATGATACATATCCAATCTCCTTATTAATGACTCTGCAAATTAATGCAAAAACTACTTCACATATTCCCTTATACGGTATCTTTTTAAACAAACTTTAATAGAAATCATAATATTGTTACAAAATTTATTATTTCTGTCACAAGGAAATATTTTAATGTAAAATATTAAAATACAGGGGAAAAAGAATGGCTACAGATTTTATAACAAGTTATGAATATTATTCAAGCAGACGTGATATGGAAGTTATATCAAATATAGTAGAGTCTTTAAAAAAAATATTAGAAGAAGATAAACTTCAAACTCAACCTCTTTTCTTAAAGACATCAGAAAACCTAATATTGAATATCGCAAGAAAAGTGGTACAAGAAAAAAAGAAAACATTTTTGATTGGAATTACTGGAGAAAGTGCTTCAGGAAAAACTGTTTTTGTTGATAACACTATCAAAGCTTGTATTAAAGACAAAAAAGAAGGAATATACACAGTTATAAGATGTGATGATTACTATAAAGACACATCTAAAGAATTACTTGAAGCCGGAAGCTATGAAGAACTTTTCAAAACTGGCTTTAGCTTTGATACTCCGGATGCTATTGATTTAGAGTTAATGAAAAAACATCTTATGAAACTTAAAGCGGGGAAAGAAATTGTTTCACCAAAATATGATTTTGTAACCTGCGTTTCTGATCCCAACGGAGATGTAAAAAAGCCTGCAAAAGTTGTATTAACGGAAGGCTTATACGTCCTAAATGAAGGAATCAGAGATATTATGGATGTAAAAGTTTACGTTTACACTCCTTTAGAAGTTATCAAAGAAAGATGGTATAAAAGAGCAGCCCTAAGAGGGAAAACCGGAACTGCTGCTGATTTACAATTCCAAGATGTTAATAAAACAGCACAGCAATATATCCGTCCTGCATATCAAATATCTGATGCTGTTATTAACGGAATGGTATCTCAAAAATATATCCAAGAAATTACTGATGAGATATTTAATACATTAAAAAATATTGTAGAATATTAATATAAAATATACTTAGACTAAAAAGAGCCTGAAATTTCAGGCTCTTCTGTTTTAACGATTAATCTCGCAAGGACATTTTGGTTGCACCGGCTGTATAAAAATTTCATTACAAGTATCACAAGTTTCGTTAAAGGCTTTTGTACATGTAGGGCAAGTATTCAATGTTACTCGATTACATTCATCACACTTAACCTTTTTAACCTTGCACTTGTTACAATTTTTGAAACCTGTAAAAGGATTTAAGCTAAAATTTGTCTTATTCTCACCAATTCCCATATATGGCAGAGGATTCATATAAGAGATATAAGGCATAGGGTTGAGATATTGAACATCCTGCCATGCAGCAAATGCCCCCTGTGTAGAAAACGAAAAAGCACCAATAAGCGCTAAAGTAATAAATAAATTTTTCATATAAAATACTCCCATCTATTTTGACAGCGTACAATCTGTCTACAAATTTATTCTAAACTTTATAAATTTCGTTTACTATACCCAAAATAATAGGAGGATTACTCGAAAGTATTCCTCCTATATAACTAAAATTGTAAAATATTACGATTACATTGCTTTTTGAATTCTGCAAATTGATGCATCATCAAGCAAAATAACGAAAACTTCTTCCCCAGCTTTAGCGTGGTATTTTAGCCCTGGAGTAACAAGTCCTGTAATCAAACCTACAGCTGCACCAACAGGAGTACCAATTGCAACACCTGTACCAATTTTATCAGGGCTTGGAATAAATGCGAAACCAACACCGGCACCAGTACCGATTGCACCACCAGTTACAGTGCATAATACAAGTTTACCTGCAGTCATCCAAGGACCTTCTTTTAATGAATAATCTTTAGAGAATGGTTTTGCGTTAAATGCTAATTCTTTACCGTTTGGCAAAACAACTTTTGTCAACTGAGGATAAACTCTAGCATTTTTGTTAAACCATCTTTGATGTTTTATCTCATTAATTTGTGCAATAAATTTTGTTCCTGCAGGAATTACTAAAGTACCTTCTTTAGTATAAATATCTTCAGGAGCAACAAATGTTA
>CALVGY010000010.1 GCA_944327215.1 Candidatus Gastranaerophilales bacterium
ATATTGACGTTTGCCTATTTTACGTAGAACTCTGTCGTTAAAATTGTCAGTATTGTAAAAAATTAATTGTCTTATGCTTCCCAAAGTAGGATAATCAAAATAAGTATTCCATTTGGTAACTGGAATTAATTCCGGTTTAGATGGTGTATTTTCTGTAAATTTTTCTGGCATGTTTTTTTCTCCTCTCTTTGTTTGTAAACTTGTTTTTTGTTTTTGTATGTTTTACATAGTATAAAATTTCCCGCTACAATTCACCCTCTCTTAAGTAGGAGAAAAGAGAGGGTTTTGCGAGGGGGAAAAAGAGTTTTTATATATTTTCTGAAATATATTGTACTAATGCAGTCTTATTGGTTTTATTTAAATCAAACTTTGCACAGATATTTTCAATATGAAATTTTACAGTAGTTTTCCCAATTACCAAGGCTTTTGCAATATTATCATTTGTATATGTAGGATTTTCAAGTAACTTATTATATACTCTTAGTTCGGCTTGAGATAGTTTTTTTAAATTATTAAGATACAATTCTTTTTTTATCTGCTCATCTGTATAATTATACAAATTGTGCATTGTCAGTTTTTGTGTTCTTGTCTCTAGAATATTTAAAACACTATATATAGCAGTAGTTACATACGAGATATAAAAATCAATTGTTGGTACTGTCGGGATAATGTTTTGATTTAATATAGCAAAATCTAAGCAGTTACCCATTTTAGATATTAATTTGCTAATTTTTCCTACAAATTCCTTATTTTCTATTTGAATATAAAATGCATTTATACATAGCTCTGAACGATAAACTTTATCATTTTTGCTAAGTTTGAATGACGGAAAATAGAAAAGTAAAGGATAATCAAAAGCGTTACTTGTATCAAAATATTGAGTATCACCCTGAAAGACGTTTACAATATCTCTATTTAAGGGTGTATATGTTAAGTTGGTATTACTTTTCTGAATCTCTTGATATAGAGTTTTAATTTTTTCTTCTAAAACGGTTTTAGCTCTATCATATTCTTTTATTTTAGATATAAAAATTTCTTTTAGTTCTTTTATCGAAAAAATATAGGCTTTAATCTCTGCAAGAAACATGTCTAAATCTTCTTGCTCTTTGATTTTAGATAGTGTATTTTGATATTTTTTTAAGTCATATATAACTTGGTAGTAATTTGTTTCACTTGTCATTATTTTAACCTCATGCCGGCATGTTTATTACATTATTCATTTATAGCTATATCTTTGAACATTTCTTGATTCATATTTTCTAGTACGGTTGCAGTGTGGTTTTTGGTTAGATGTGAATATCTTTGTACCATTTGTAATGTTTTATGTCCTAGGATTGTTGCAATTTCTAATAAACTCGCGCCGCCCTTAGCTAAAAAACTTGCTGCAGTGTGTCTTAAATCGTGAAAATGAAAATTCTCTAGTTTAGCCTTTTTTACAGCTCTTTCAAATTGTCCACGCAAGTAAATAACAGTTTTTCCGTCATTGGTTGCAAAAAGATAATCTGAATTTATGTTTTGTACTTTTTTAAATTTAATAAGTTCATTATAGATATTTGATGTAATTGCCACTCCTCTGTCTTCTCCGTTTTTTGTATCCAAGAAGTGGAATTGTCTATGTTTTAAGTCTATATTCTTCCAAGTTAAATTGGTTATTTCGCTATATCTTGCACCAGTTGAAAGTGCAATTAATACGCATAAATAAAGTTCGTAAGACTCTTTTGCACATTCATTTAAAAGTTTATGAACTTCTTTATCTTCTAAAAAGCGAATGCGCCCGCGTGGTTCTTTCTTCTTGACAACTTTTAGCATTGGGTTTTCTTCAAGCCAACCGTATTCTTTTACTGCTGCAGATAAAACAATCGATAATGTGGCCATATAGCGATTTACCGTAGCATTTGACCTTGTTTTTTTACTCTCTTTAGGGGACATATTTTTTCTAGGAATAAGACAGTTCTCATTTGCTAATATATCCCTGTATTCAGATAAAACAATATTATCAATTCTTGATAAGTTATAGTATCCGATTTTATCTTTCCACCAAGTTAAATGAGTCACAAATTTTTGTTGGTCTGATTTTCTTTGAGGAAGTTCATTTTCTATATATCTGTCAATGAGTTCAGCTAATGTATGTTTTTTAGCTTCGTAATCTTTAATATGTTTTCCTTTTTTCATTTCGGGTTCGTGTTCTTGCACCCACAAACGCGCATCTGATTTTCTATCAAATGTAGCAGTCATAGGGGGATAACCTTTTACTCTTATAGTTGCGGTGTAGGTTGTTTTACCATTTTTCTTTTTTCTTTCTTGAATTGTTGCCATAAAAATTTAAACCTTAAATAGAATTGTTGTAAAAAATGTTGCAATTTTGTTGCAGTAAATTTCAAAAAACTACAAAAAATTACAAAACAATATTAAAACTTAAGTCTTTAAAAGTCAATGATAACAACGCATTTTACTTTTGAATATTTTTGTAGTGTTTATATATCAAAAGACTCATAATCCCTTGGTCGTGGGTTCGAATCCCTCCGGTCCCAGTTTTTTTCATACCTAAATATATCAAATTTTAATGTCTACATTTTTCCCATCTGTTTTCTTTATATAAAGGAATTTTTTGTTTAATTTTTCAAGCTGTTTTTTTATTTCATTCAAATCAATACTTGCATTATGCTTATTAATATTAAAACCTAACTTTTCATAAAACGGAGCAGACGCAAACCCTGGAATTAGAGTAATATCAGACATTCCTAAATCTAAAGCTTCTCTATATACGTGGCTTACAAGCATTTTCCCGTTATTTTTTATTTTTCCCATATTTTTTGGAATCCAAGATGCTAAATAATCTATATATATTTCATTATTAGGTCTATAAACACTATAAGTAATTAATCCAGTAGGAGTTCCTTTTTTTACTGATAAAATTCCTTTTGTACCTGTTTTATTAATTGAAGTTATTGCATTTTTTATAAAAATTTTCATTGCTTCCATCAATGTATTTGGGAATCTTTCCCGAATATTACCATCTAAAAATGAATTTAAAAGATTTTGCATAGATATATTATCAGTATATTTATCTATTTGCAAAAGAGTAATTTTACCTTGCGCAGAGGCTATATCAGCAATCGGTATGGCAGTAAAATTAGGTGTATAATTATTATAATTATTATTAGAAATGAGCATATTTGTAAAAAACCAATAAAAATAATTTTTGCTATCCACTCTTGACACTTGTTGTATAATTAAAATATGGATACAAAAAAAATAATATGCCTTTTGTTCCTTGGCTTTATATTTCTTTTTAATTGGAACTTAAAAGCTTTTGGCATAGAAGACGAAGACGATTTATTCAAACCTATAGAAATAAAAGATGGGATGACACTATCTATTGCAGATTGTGTTGCAGCAGCTTTCCAAAACAGCCCGAAAATTAGGAGACAAAAATACAATCTTGACATTGCAAAAAGTAATGTCGGGATAGCAAAATCTCAATACTTCCCTGTTATTAACGCTGGAGCAGGTTTTTATAACGAAAACAATACAGATAACAATTATTATTTTTCACACTACAGAGAATTACCCACAATTGGAGTAACCGTTAACAAGCTTATTTGGAATTTTGGAAAAACTACAGCATACATAAAAATGGAAGAGTTCTATAAAATCGGTGCAGAATACGAGTTTATGGACAGCTTATGCTCAACGCTTTTTGACGTAAAACTTAAATATTACAGCCTGTTAAGAAGTAAAGCAATGCTTCAAGTTGCAGAAAATAATGTTAAGATCAATGAGAATTTTGTAAAACTTGCAAAAAGCAAAAATAAAACAGATTTGACAACTGCACAACTAAATCTTAGCAATGCAAAAGTAAAGTATATTGAAGCAAAAAACAATTATAAAAATGCTAAAGTCGATTTAAACAACTCTATGTATTTAGACAATCAACCAGATTATAAAATCAAAAATACATATACATATGCTTATGAAAATGATTTTTCCTACGGATCAAACGAAAAAAATATTCAACCGTTCATGCCGGAGACTTTTACATTCCCTGTTGACAGAGCTGTTCAAATAGCTTACGACAACAGCCCTGATTTAAATGTGCTTATTTCGACAAAAAAAGCAATGGAACAATCACTTGCATATATCAAAAAAACTTATTTACCTGATTTGACTGCCGATGCAGGATACGGGTTAAACCACACAAATCAAACCAATAATAACAGTTTCCATGTCGGCGTAAACTTAACGTCATCCGTAAATCTTATGGAGTTAAAACACAGCATTAAAGGAGCAGATGCTCAAGTTAATCTAGCAGACAATGAAATTTTGTTATTCAAAAAGGATTTATATTTTGAAGTAAAAAGAGCACTGAATAACGTTGAAAAAGCTCAAGATCAAATTCCGACAGCAAGAATGGAAGCAGAACAATCCCTTGAGAATTTAAAACTTGTTGAAGCTCAATACAAATCAAACGAATTAAACTATGTTGCTCTTCAAAACGCCAGAAAAGAATATATTCAAGCTTTAACAGAATACATAAACTCTTTGTATAACTATAATATTGCACTCATTCAGGTCGAAATGGCAATGCATTATCATTTAGTAGATATCCACCACAGATCAGAACATGCTATGCAATACCACTCAGATGAACTTATCCAACATTTGAATAGAGTTCTCGGCTGCGATGAAAAAGAAACTAAACAAAAAAATAAAAAATTAAAGAAAGAACAAACACTATAATTACTTTGTTTATATTATTATAAAAATATGCTTATTGATATTTTAACCAAAATTAACTCAATTAACGAAAATATGTTTTCAGGCTTTGATTCATTTATAAATCAATTTGGGATGCCTGATTGGCTTTGTGATGCAATATTAGACAGTTTCCATGTACTGCCTTTACTATTTATCGTTTTTTTATTTATTGAATTAATAGAATATTTTTATGCAGATAAAATAAACAATTTTATGAAAAGAGCCGAAAAAACGGCACCTTTAATTGGAAGTTTAGCGGCAATTATACCACAATGCGGATTTTCTGTAATTGCTAGCACTTTATATATCAGAAAATTTATAACCAAAGGTACATTAATTGCAATTTATTTAGCAACATCTGATGAAGCTATACCTATTCTTTTAGCAAACCCTACTCACATGTATTATGTTTTTCCAATAATCGGAATAAAAATTGTAATTGCAATAATAGCAGGGTACCTAATCGATTTTATTTTAAAAGATAATAAATATATTCCAATTATTCAAGAAACCGATCAAGAAGAATTAGATAACGAAACGGAACATGAAGGGTGCTGTCACCACAGCGTTTCTCAAAGAAGAAAAAGAGAAATAATAATACACCCAATAAAACATACTTTAAATATATTTGTATTTATTTTAATTATTACAATCCTTCTTAACTTCTTGATTTTTATGTATGGTAAATATGCAATATTACATACTCTATTAGGCAAAATTAAGATTTTAGAGCCAGTAATAACTGCATTTATCGGACTTATTCCAAACTGTGCGGTATCAATAGCTTTGACAATGCTTCTTATAAAAGGTTCAATCAGCTTTGGTGCTGTAATGTCAGGACTCTTATCAAATGCCGGACTTGGAATTCTGATTTTGTTCAGACACAATGCAAATATCAAAGATACAATGAAAATTATCGGTATCCTTTTATCAATAAGCATTGTTTCAGGATTAATAATCCAGATGTTTTAATTTAAATTATTAAACATTAATTGTAAACTTATGCAATCTTCTTAGGCTCAGCAATTTTATCTCGAACCTTAGAAGCGGAATAAGCAGCAAGAGCAGTTAATAGCGCAGAAGAAATATATGTAACTGCACCAAGCCTATTTGTCTTTTTGACCTTTGCAAACATTTCAGAAGGTAATAATTTTTTAGCCATTTTATTTCCTCTGTATGTTGCCATTAATTCTTCAGACACAATAGGGACAAACGACGCAAGAACAAGTTTGCCTACATTATCTTTAACAAATGTTGTCACTTTATCAAAAGTATTGACAGGTTGTTCTCCTTCAAGTTTTTGACGTTTTAATAACGCAGTCAAACCAAATACTCCGCCTGCTGCCATAGCTGGGAGTCTCATTCCCTGAATTACTTTCCAGATTTTACTCTGGTTATGATTAATAGCATGCCCCATCTCATGGAAAGCTGAAGTTCCTAATTTATCAATATTAACAGCTATTTTCTTTGTTTTAAATAAATATGCAGCATTGTTACCTGCTTCTATCATATTTTTAACAACCTTTACAGCAATATCACCGCATGTGGTATTGCGTAAAAATTTCGGCAGCGAATTTAAAATTGCTTCATGTAATTTTTTATTTGCAGCTAATTCGTCGGCATTATTATTTTTTAACAGCTTTACATCAAGCAATTCTACACCGTTTTTAAACAAATTAGAATTTATAAATGCATCATTTATTGCTGCCCTTAATGTCTTATTATCGCAACTTTGAGATGCTTCTTTCATTTTTTTCAAAATAGGTCTCGCAATACATTTATTAGAATTTGCAACCGCACTCTGCGCGGCAGAACCAACTATAACAGCACCTGCCGTTGTCCAAAATCCTGGGGTTTTATATTGCCCGTTATCTGTAATAATAGTTGTCATGTATAATTTCCTTCACACTTTAATTTTAATAGTCATATTAAAGCGGCTGAATAAAAAATTTTGCTTCTTTTTTGGGAACAATGTTAATATTTCTTAACACTACATCTTTCTAGCCATCTTGCAAATCTCACAATAGGCTTTTCAATATCAGCAGTAATTGAATCAACTAAAATTGTTGTGCATCCTAATTTTTTACCGCACAATACATCTGTTAATGGTCTATCACCTACAAAACAAGTAAATTCAGGGCTTAAACCATTTTGGGCCATAAATTCTTTTGTTACTTTAATATCTGGCTTATGTGCATTAAAAACTATAGGAAAATCTGTACAAGCTTTGACTTTTTCAATATACAAAGGATTTTTATTATTTGAAACTACTCCAACAAAAAAATCTTTTTTTACATTTTCAATCCATTGCAAAGTTTTGTCAGAATAACATCCGGTTTTTGAGCCCATAAGAGTACTGTCCAAATCGAAAAGTAAAGCATTTATACCTTTATTTTTCAATTCATCAAGATTTATATCATAAATACTTTTTAAATTATAATCAGGTTTAATGAACATTTTTTACTCCTATAGTCCTTACCAAAGCATATTTTGGATCTTTTGGCGCTTGTGAAAATTTCAGATATACATCATCGTTGGTATTTCCAAGCGGCAAATCTTCACCTTCTTCGTTTTTTATACCTTCAACCTTGGCCGTAAATTGCTCATCAGGAGTAATTATTTCAACTTCATCTCCTAAAAACATTTTGTTTTTTATTTTCACGAGATAATAATCTTCGCCAAATTCCAACTTAGACTTACCATCGGCTGATGTTGAACGGAATTCGCAAAGAAAATCAGCTCCTGCCAAACCTTTTGAAATATCATAACTGTAACTATCACCATTGTTATCTCCAAGTGCAAATCCGGTTGTATAACCTCTGTTACCTACTTTTTGAAGTTCTATAAAATATTTTTCCATGTCAGCTGAAGAATTTTTCAAAACATCATCAATTGCATGTCTATATGCCTTAGCAACAGCGGAAACATAATAAAGACTTTTTGTTCTTCCTTCAACTTTTAAAGAATCAACACCGGCATCAATCAATTGCGGAAGTTGTTTTACAAGACACAAATCTTTTGGGCTCAAGATATGAGAACCTCTGTCATCTTGTTTAATTTCCAAATATTCCCCCGGACGAGTTTCTTCAACGAGTTTGTAACTCCATCTGCAAGGCTGCGTACAATTCCCGTGGTTTGCTTTTCTTTCCCCTTTTGAGAAATAATCACTCAGCAAACATCTACCGGAAAAAGAAACACACTGAGCGCCATGCACAAAACATTCAAGTTCTATATCAGGAACTTTTTGTCTGATTTCTGCGATATCTTCAATCGGTAATTCTCTTGCCAAAATAACCCTGCTTGCACCTAAATCCTTCCAAAACTTCACACTTTCATAGTTTAAAGTATTAGTTTGTGTACTTATATGAAGATCAACATTTGGAATATTACGTTTTATTAAGTTTAAAATTCCATAATCACTGATTATAAATGCATCAGGATTTGCATCCTTAAATCTGTCTAAAGAAGCTTCTAAAAGCTTTATATCATTATTAAAAGCAAATATATTTATTGTAACATAAGCCTTTGCACCTAAGGAATGAGCTAAATCAACAGCCTGTTTTAGATTATCCATAGTTATCAAGCTACCCTTTCTCATAGCTCTCAGGCTAAAATCAACAACTCCGAGGTAAACTGCATTAGCGCCGTATTTTACAGCATATTCTAATTTTTCCAAATTGCCCGCAGGCATTAAAAGTTCTACATCTTGCATATGTGTATATTACCCTAAAGAATACAAATAATCAACCGATTAGGTGATGTCCAAAAATGATTAATGCATAAGATATAAATATAAATATTTTATATGTTATTGGAGAAGAGAAAATATGCAAACAATTGAAAATGCTGCAACTACTTTAAAAGAAATTTGGGATTATCAACACCCCGTAATGCATACTTGGTTCGTTTTGAGTTCATTATCCCTTTGTGTTATGTTCGCTCTATTATATTTCGTTATATAATAGATTTATGAAAAAATTAAGAACATTTTTGGGCTATTTAACACTTATACTTATTGCTATAAGTATGTTATATCCGTTTTTAGCAATGATTAATTTATCATTTGTGGATAACAGCGAAATTTTTTCTTACCCTGTTAAAATTATTCACACAAATTTTACTTTCGACAATTATAAAAATGTATTTACCCAGCTTCATTTAAGTTTGTATTTTTTTAACAGTCTTGTTGTTGCGACAATAACAACCATAGGGCAAGTAATTTTTTCAGCTCTTGCAGGTTATGCTTTTGCAAGAATGAATTTCAAATACAGAGATGCTTTATTTTTAATTATATTAATTACAATGCTTATACCGCCACAGGTAAATATTATACCATTATTCTTTTTAATGAGAGAAATGCATTTGATAGATACATACCAAGCTCTAATCTTGCCTGCCCTATTTGGGGGATTTGGCGTATTTTTAATGAGACAGTATTTCCTCGGGTTGCCAAAAGATCTTGAAGAATCTGCAAAAATTGACGGGTGTAATTTATTCCAAACATTTTTTAAAATCGCATTACCTTTAGCGCTTCCGACAGTTGCAACACTATCAATCTTTACATTCGTAACCACCTGGAACAGCTTTATGTGGCCGCTAATTGTTACAAATTCTGAAAGCATGAGAACACTTCCTGTTGCCCTTGCAATTTATAAAGGAAGTTTTAGAGAAATAACTTTGTGGGGTGAGCTTTTGGCATGTTCTGTTATATGCACAATACCTGTAATCGGAGTTTTTCTGCTGGGCAAAAAATATTTCATATCAGATATTTTGCAAGGCGGAGTAAAAGAATAAAAAATCAATTTATTTATTCTTTTATTAAAGTTTATACCTCAACACAGAATTTGAACCTTGAGAAGAAACAAACAAAAGGCTACCTACAACATGCAAACCGTATGGTTTTTGCACATTTGAAATGAGCGTTGTAATTTCCCCTGCAGGTGAAATTTTCAAAACATTATTGGCATTATAATTTGATACATAAATATTACCAGACTTATCACTAACCATAGCAATAGGACCATTTAATTTTGGAGTTTTTATAAAAATTACTTTTTTACCGTCAGGAGAAATTTTATAAATCATATTATCTGAAAAACAAGCAACAAAAACATTCCCGCTACTATCAGTTGTAATTCCTGTCGGGCTTGGAATATCATTGTACATTCCATTAGTCTGCTCTATTTTGGGAACATTAGAATTAGTAGCTTGTTGAGCTTTTATAGTCTGCATA
This sequence comes from Candidatus Gastranaerophilales bacterium, assembly GCA_944327215.1. GTDB lineage: Bacteria > Cyanobacteriota > Vampirovibrionia > Gastranaerophilales > Gastranaerophilaceae > Stercorousia. The sequence continues at coordinate 9,992 of CALVGY010000010.1, forward strand.
TCAGTGTTCAAATTAGAAGCCAAAGCTTGTGCCATAGCATAAGCACTACTGTCAGGCGGAATTAAAGACAGATATGTTTTAGCCTTATCCGTAAATCCTAACTTGTAGCTTAAATTAGCAGCTTTATATACAGACTCATAATCCTCAGGTTTTCTTACAATAATCTGTTTGAATATCGCAAGAGCAGCCTCATCTTGACGTAAATATTCAAGAATAGAGCCCAAATTATAATAGGCATCAATATAATTAGGATCCAAATTTATAGCCTGACGAAAAGAGGCCATAGCCTGATCATATTGTCCCAGCTTGTAATAATCAACTCCTTGATTATACTGAAGTTTTGCTTCAGTCGGAGGTTCGTAAAAATCATCTTGAGCAAATACTAAACCCATATTAGCTGCTAATAAGAATGCGACTATTAATTTTTTCATTAAAACCCCTTTTGTTTAAAATTAAAGAGTTAATACCTGAAAAAACAGGTACTAACTCTTTTAATCTTATATTATTTCATCTAACTTTTCGATAATTTTATGATTTTTTTCAGCGAATTCATGCCCTCTTGCAAGAATAGCTAATTTTAAGATATTTGCAAGATTTATGGCATTTAATTCTTTATAATTATCAGGAAGTCTCAAGCTCCAGTTTGCATCACCTGATGTGCCAGGTCTATTGTAAACATCATAGACATTAAAGTAATCTGTAAAGAAAATCTGAATATTTTCAGCCGCAGATGCAAACAATTCAACAAGTTTTGTCTGAGCTAAAAATTCAGCATCATTTGTTAATCTTACAATAATATCGTCTTTGTTATCAGCTTCACTAAACAAATCATCAACAAGATTTTTTGCGTGAAGATATCCGACATGTGTGTGAATATTTTGATCTGCCCACTTTTTTATAGGTTCATTATCGTGAGTTCCAACCATAGCCCAGCATTTTTTGCCGATATTACAGCAACGATAAGGATCTTCAGGTTTGTCAGCTTCGACAAACTGAGTCAATTTCATACCCTGAAGTCCGTAAGTATTCATTACAGATGCAACAGGATTTGTCAAAGTTCCCAAGTCTTCACAAACAATAGCGTCTTTGTTTAGACCTTCTTCCTTAGCGGCAGCAATAACAATTTTTTCGATTAGTCTGCCGTAATCCTTAATCTGCTGTGTAGTTAATTTTTTAACTCTTTTTTCTTTATCAGCAGTCAATTCTGTATCCAAATCTTCTAGTTTTGCAATTGCATATTTTGAAAGTTCTGGATGTTCAGGAGAAGAATATAATCTTCCGGCACCTTCTTCAATTTTAGGTTTTTTACCTGCTTTGTATACCCAAGGGTCAATCAAACCTACGATGTGGTCAATTCTAACACCGCCGGGGTTTTCTTTAAACATTTTTTTGTAAAGATTTTTAAGAAGAATACCGCCTTCGTCCAAAGATCCATCAGCATTGTAAAGTCTGTCAGGATCCATTACAGGAAATCCCCATGCCTGACCGTCTTTTGAGAAGTAATCAGGAGGGCATCCCAAGCACCAACCCTTTAAGAACAATGATTGATAAGCCCAAGTGTCACGATCAGAAAATGCAACCTGACGATCAGCAATCATTTTTATATCATACTTATGCGCAAACTTTCTTGTTTCTTCATTCTGCTTTGCGATTATAAACTGTATAAATTTATATCTCTCAATCTCATCAGAATATTTGCTTTCAATCTCTTTAATACGATTTCCAAATTCCATTTTTTGTTCTATAGAATCAGGATTAAAAAGATTTTTATCAGTTTCAGATTCCCATAATGGCCAATAATCATTGCCATGTTCTATTGATAAAGCTTCATACAAGCTGTCTTTATCAAGCCAATAGCTATTTTCTGATTTAAAGTGTTTAAATTCTTTTTCAAGTTTTTTTACAGGATTAGCCTTAAAATTATTCCAAGCTTCTTGCAAAGCTTCATCCTGCTGTTTGTAAATATAAGAATAAGCAGTTTTATTAACATCTTTGTTAGGGTTTTCAGCAACAATTCTATTGTAAGTATCAACAGATAAAATATTTCCCCAAGCTTTTGTCGTAAGTTCTTTTAAGTCAATAAACAAAGGATTACCTGAAAAAATAGTACCTGTATACGGAGAAGAATCACAAGATTTAGTTTTACCGGCAGGTCCAAGCTGAATTGCGTCGAACAAACCTGAAGCGTATTCAATAAATTCCTTTCCGCCATCACTGTTTATTGAGCCAAACCCTGTATTCTGATTTGGAGCAGCAGGAAAGCTACCATTATGCATAATAAATGCAAAGTTTTTCTTTCCTAAAGCTTTCAACGCCTTACGAATAGTTTTTTTGGCTTTTTCGTCTAAAAGATTAGATTTATTTTCTAATACACAAGTCATAATTACCCCTTCTTCTTATATATCAACAAGACTGATGATATCATGAGATAATTTATTTTTCAATACACGTAACCTACACTTCTTTAATAACAGAAAAAGCTGCAACTAAAAACTTATATATTATTTGTTTGTCTCTATCACTGAGAGAATTTATTATACTAATAATTTCTGTATCCAAATCTTTTGGGATATCGACAGAAGAAAATCGAAAGAATTCGACAAGTTCAACCTCAAGCACCCCAGCAATTTTGTCCAAAACATGCAATGAAGGGAAAAACCTTCCGGATTCAATTCCTGATAATGATGAGGTTTCAATATCAATCATTTCGGACAATTGTTCCTGAGTCAGGTGCTTAAATTTTCTTATTTCTTTTATTCGTTTACCTAATAATTTTTTATTATCCATAAGCTAATATCATACTCTGTTTTAAAAATAAAAATAAGTCATAGTAACACGTTTTTTAATATAAATTGCGTAATAAACACTTAATACCCCTTGACAATCACTTAAAAATAGTTTAAAATAAGTGTACAGCAATTAGTTTTTAAAAAACTATGACTACAAGGATAGAAATTAAACATAACATAGAGTAGTTACAGAGAGTAAGTTTTACAAAAAAGAAAGGTGAAAAGATTATGAAAAAAAGTTTTGGCTTCACACTTGCAGAAGTGCTAATCACTTTAGGTATCATCGGGGTAGTTGCCGCAATGACAATGCCAACATTAATGAATTCAACTCAAGGTGCTCAATACAAAGCAGCTTACAAAAAAGCTTTATCAGCTATTGCTCAAGGGGTTACATTAAATGTTGCTCTTGACGGAAATAGTTTCGCGGATGTTACAGATGCTGAAGGAATAAAAGACATATTAAAAACTAGAATGAACGTTGTTAATGGCGCAGATGAAGCTGGAACTATTCCTTACGATACAGCACCTGCATTATTAGGAACACAAGGTGAAAACAACTATTCATTATACTTTAGTGATGGTATTATATTCAGCTTTGCAGGCCCTTCTACAGATAAAGTTTGTTCAGATCCTGATACAGACAACGGGATAAGCAACGGAGAAAAATGTAAAGGCTTTATTGATGTTAACGGTTTAAAAGGACCTAATAAAGTCGTTACATGCAGTAATGGTGCTGCAACAGAGGATGATGAAGGGGCAGCACAACACACAGCAGATTGTGAAGTTAAGAATCCTACAGACATTTATCCTGTAGTATATTACGATCAAACAATTTTACCAAACTCTCAAGCTGCTAAAGCTGTATTGTATGGTAAGTAATCAAAATCAAAAAAGACAGATTATGTAAAAAGCTGAAAATAGCTTGTTATTACAAAATCTTGTCTTTAAAAAAGTTCGAATCTTTTTGTCGGCGGAGTTTCACCCCGCCGTTTTTTTGCAACATTAAAAAATCTACTACTTTTGGATGATTTTTTGTTTTCTAATCCTTTAGAATTAGTTAAAATTAATTAATAATTTTTGTAAAGCTATTGACATTTTCTGAAACATAATTTAAAATGAAAGTACAAAAAGATTTTTCAAAAGTTTTTTATGCATATCCGCAAGGAACAAAAGATTCGATATTATAATTAGGATAGAGAGATAACAAGCGTAAGGCATTTTGAGAAATCAGAAAGTTTTACAAAAAAGAAAGGTGAAAAGATTATGACAAAAAGATTCGGCTTCACACTTGCAGAAGTGTTGATTACTTTAGGTATCATCGGGGTAGTTGCCGCAATGACAATGCCAACATTAATGAACTCAACTCAAGGCGCTCAATACAAAGCAGCTTACAAAAAAGCTTTATCAGCTATTGCTCAAGGGGTTACATTAAATGTTGCTCTTGACGGAAATAGTTTCGCGGATGTTACAGATGCTGAAGGAATAAAAGACATATTAAAAACTAGAATGAACGTTGTTAATGGCGCAGATGAAGCTGGAACTATTCCTTACGATACAGCACCTGCATTATTAGGAACACAAGGTGAAAACAACTATTCATTATACTTTAGTGATGGTATTATATTCAGCTTTGCAGGTCCTACAACTGGTAAGGTATGTTCAGATCCAGATACAGACAACGGGATAAGCAACGGAGAAAAATGTAAAGGATTTATTGACGTAAACGGATTAAAAGGTCCAAACAAAGTTGTTGTTTGTAGCAACGCAGCCAACCAAACAACAGATGCTGCTCAACATACAGCAAATTGTGAAGTTAAGAACCCTACAGATATTTATCCTGTAGTATATTACGATCAAACAATTTTACCAAACTCTCAAGCTGCTAAAGCTGTATTGTACGGTAAATAGGATAAATGAGCAAATCGCTCAAATAACAAATTTAAAAACGACTTGTGATTTTCACAGGTCGTTTTTATTTATATAAACTCTCCTCAAAAATCAAATTAATCTACAAAAAACTTATTCAATAGTACAGGGACAAATTTTGCATTCAAAGCACTGAAATCAAACACAAATTCATTAACTCCTGCCTTATACAATTCATCTACCTTATCAAACTGTTCAAGAATTTTATCTTCAAACATGTGCATTCTACAAAAACCGTCACAAGTAAACGGAAACAACTTGTCTAATGAAGGATCATGGAGAGCATAACCGCCTCTATGGCATGGTGCCTGACAAGATAAACGTGATATTATTGCACTATCATTATTCAAAGGACACAACCCCAAACTCGGAACTCTAATATTTCCGGCTATTGTATATTTTTTATTCGGGATATCATTTTTTATTTTTTTAATTGTTTTTATTGTACTTTCAATATCTGAAAATGATGTAAAATCAATAGTATCAATTTGTGCAAGATTGTTCAAGCATTTTATAGACAAGCTATTTAGCAAATTTATGCCTTGACCTATTTCTATTGGGATATGATTTATTTCAGGATCATTTATCACTGTCCAAAAATAACCGATGTTATTAATTATCAAACTATCAGGAGCAGGATTTTGAAGTAGTATCTGTTTTTCATATTCATATACTCTGTCAAAATCTCTTTCAATTAAGATTCGAGGAGTTGAAAGCTGAAATTTAATTCCATACTTAGTACAAAACTTTTTAACCTTTGTTATTATATCTTTAAAACTGCTTGTCGCTAAATCTCGTGTCGCTAAAATTTCGCCATATTCTATTGAATAAATAGGATTTGTACCTATTTTCTTTATATATTTTTCAAGCTCTTTCAACTGTGCAAGTTCTGACAAGCGGAGATTTATGCGATATATATCTTTTTTAGAATAGTCAATATCTTTTTTTATTCTGGGGCTTTTTATATCCCATTCAAAATTTTTGATATTTCGACTGAATTTGAAATCCTTGCCTTCCGCACTAACTACAACACCTAAAAAATGGTTTGTACTGTATATACTTTTTCTAACGTGTTTGAATGGTAGTTTTTGGTGCTTGAAAAGTTTTGGCTTGTCTAAAATCTTTTGGATTAATTCTATAGCCTCAAGAATTTCTTCTGAATTGTTAAATTTACCCTTTATAACAACACTATCTATCGCTTTCAGCTTTTTTATATCCTCTGCACAGTATGGCAAATTATCACTGTCTATAGCTAAAGGAAGTTTTGTATACTGCTTTATTTTTGAAATATTTTTCATGTATATTTCTTCAGTAATTATAATCTCACTAACCTTATGGAAATTGTTGATAAAATCAATCCCTGCAAGATTATGAATATCAAAATAAGAATCTGCTATAACTTTAAAAGGTAGGTTAAACACCTTTATAGCCTCTAAAATCGCAAAACTGTTTATAAATATACCATTAATGCCTGCAGTTTTTAAAAACCTTAGCATCTTTTTTATTTCAGGCAAATTTTCTTCCGTTATATCATGTTTAAAATTTATATAAATAGCACATTTGTTACGTTTTGCAGCTTCCACAAATTCATTTACATACTCAAAATTATTATTCAAAAACTTTTTGTAATAGACATAATACTCTCTGCAAGATGTCTCTTTTGCGAAAACGTCAATATCTTCAGGCTTTTTTACCGGTGAAATAATCTTTATACTTCCCATAAATTTATTATAGCATAGTTTTACAAAATCAATACCATTAAAATGCCTTGAATGTCTTATTTATCATAAAAAATTAAAATTGTTAACAAATATTAATTGTTTTTGTAAAAATAAGCAATTTTTTGGGAAAGAAATACTTAGTATATATATAGGAAATATATAGGATAAATTTAAACACTTTCTCACCAAACACATCAATAGGATTACAATTAAATTTAGGGAGGACAGCAATGGCAATAGGTGCTGAGGATTACATTGATCAACTCTTGGTCAAAAAATATGCAGAAGAAAAAGTAGACAACCACGATAGTATGGAATCAATGGTTGACCCACAAAAAATGATGGATGCTATGAATGATTATGCAAGCATGTATAGAAATATGATGAACTTAAAACAAAGACTGAACATTGCTTGTTATGCAGTTAACGCTAGAAACGCAAGATACAACAAGACATCCCGATACTGATAAAAGATTTACGTTCTCACTTTTTTAAGATATAATGTATAAAAAGAAAGTGAGAACAAATGGTGGGAAAAATCGTCTTGGCATCTTCTTCTCCCAGAAGAGCCGATATTATGACAAAAGCTAATGTTAAATTTGAAATTGTACCGTCACCGTATATCGAAGATCATACGACGACGGTTTTTTCTTATGATTTTGTAGAAAACTTGGCATATAACAAGGCAAAAGCAGTAATCCCCCTATTGAAAGAACCTGCAAAAATTGTTGGAGCCGACACCGTGGTGGTTTTAGACAGTGAAATTCTTGGAAAACCTGACGGATATCAAGGAGCGTTTGATATGCTCAAAAAACTTTCTGGGAAAACCCACTTTGTTGTTACAAGTATTGTCGTTATGGATTCTAAAACCGGAGAATTCAAAAAAAATTCAACAACCAGCTATGTAACATTTGAAAACCTTACAGATGAACAAATTAAAAATTATATAGACAAGTTCAAACCTTTTGACAAGGCAGGATCATACGGAATACAAGAAATGCCGGATGGATATATCAAATCCTATTCCGGCGATCTCGAAAATATTATTGGTTTAAGTTCCAAAGCTTTGATGGAATTATTATAAATTTGCTCCACAGCATTTTTTAAACTTCTTACCGCTTCCACAAGGGCAAGGATCATTTCTGCCGATTTTGCTTAAATCAATACCTTCCAAATCAGGCTTTTCAATATCTTCTTCAATTATACCTAAAGTTTTTGAAAATGCTTTTGATTTATACAGAACTGTAGTTGATGAAAATATCTTGTTTTCTAAGTATCTTGATTTATATTTTTCCAATAATTTATCAAGTGTATAGTTAGAATTTAAAAGCTTATTCACAACGTCCATAAAATTCTCGTGTTTTGATGCAACTCTTTTTATTATGTTTGCTGAAAACTTATCATTATTTAAGAAAAATTCAATACATTCCTTCGCATTTTCAACACTGTCAGGATTTTCAAAAATCTTGTTAAATGTTTCATAAAAAGGTACTGCATAAAGCCCTAATTCTTTATCAAAAATAATTGCGACATCATAAGTTTCCTTGTGGGAAGAAAATCCGCCCAATGAATTTTCCAAAAAATTGTCATAAGAATTATTAAACTCAGAAACATCAAAGAATTTATAGCTGTCTAATGATTGAATTTTATCTGCTATATCAATTTTTTCTCCGCCTTCTGCAAAATCATTAAAGGCACCTATCAAATCATCAGCAAACTTGTTTGTTGTTACAACTTCTTCTTTACCAAAAAAGTCAATAAACTTTGAATAAATATTCTTTATTTCCTTTTCTATTTCCTTTTGTTTTTCAGGATTATCTACATAAACCAGTTCAGGATTTTGAATAATTTTTGCAACTGAATATCTCAAAGCATCATCTTTTCTTGTCGCAGGCAAAACCCCAGAAATTTCCAACAGATAATATGCTTCCTCAAATTTAAAAATACGAGCTACAACATATTGACCGGAACCCATTCCTCTAAATGTTGTCATCTTTACAAGTGAAACTACATTATATGTCTTTTCATTTATTATATTGTTTAATTCAAAGCCGTTTTGCAAAACTCTTTTGATTTCAAAGATTGATGAAATAGATTTCATCAAAGCTTTCACAATTTTTTTAACATCAGCAGAAGCTTTTTTATTTTTCTCAAGGTATAACTGCAATATACTTTTGTTTTCTAGATTTCGCTCAAAAATATATGTAAAACAAGCAGACTGCAAATTCATTGTATTTTGACCAATAGTTTTTATATATTCTTCAAAATCAGGCTTTACAGTTTCATCTGTCTGTATAAAATCTGCAAGTTCTTTGATTACGTCGTTAATTTCTTTTAAATCTTCTAATATAAGCATCAATTTCTCCCTCTTTATAAAAAAAAGGATACATTAAAATCAGCAAAAACTCAATACTATAACAGATTAATATATTAAAATGGAATTTTTATCAATGTAGTATCTGTATTGAATTTGCAATCAGGGCACATTCTTTTGGCAATTGTTTCATCTAATTTAGCCCCGGAATAATCACCCAAAGCTTTCCTTGCTTGTGCACGGTTATAATAAGCTTTTGCCGGAGAGAAAAATACACCCTTTCTCTGTTTGTAAGCAGAAAGTATTGAATTATAAATCTTTAATGCAGAATTATATTCTTTATTTTTTAATAAATAAGTTGCTTTTTCATATAGTAAAAGGTATTTAACAGGTTCTTCTTTTTCAATTTTTATAGCATTATCAAAAGCTTTTAGCATTTCATCCGGATTTAGAAAATAAGTTTCTGTCCCTAAAATATCAATAGAAAAATTATCAGACATACTATATTTATTTGCATTCACATAATCTTTTTTTGCCTCAGGATAACGCTTTAACATGAATTTTGCATAAGCTCTATCTGCATATACCTCAGGAGATATTGGGACAAATGTCAAATAAACATTTGAAAGATATAAAGCTAAATTATAATTTTTATTATAATTACAAGATCCAATTACTGCAGGAACAAATGCATAAAAACAAAAAATAGCAACCAACAGCCCTAAAATATATGAACTTTTTCTTGGAGTTTTTTGATATTCTTGGTATTCACTTTCTTTAAAATATCTCAATTCAGGTTTAAATTTTGTTCTTTGAAAAGTGCCTACATAACGTGTCAAATAATTTTCATATAAAAAGTTTATCCCTAAATATGTAACGTATAAAAGCATTAATGGAACAAAAGATAAAACCAATACTGCCAAAATTATTGGCATTTTCATGAATTGCGTAAAATAAGGAAAGATCACTAAATAAATATATAAAATAATCTCAATAGCTACACAAGAATTCACAATAGCTGTAAATTTGCGGTATACTTTTTTTATTTCAGATAATTTTTCATCAGGTAAAATAACAGAATATTTATAACCTAAACTTCTCATTATCCCAGCTAAAATTGTACATTTTTGAGCGTTATAATAAACACAATATTGAGAATTAAAGAATATTTTTTTTCTATATTTGCTGATATCCATAAGTTTCATGTTAACACTTTTCGTTTTAAATTGCAATTCTTCTTGCAAAAAATTTTTAAGTGATATAATAGAGAAGTTCCTTGAACTGAGGATTTGGACGTTGATATAGATATATTTTTCATATTTTGAAATGAGTTACTTTGCTAAACGACCTATTAATAATAGTTTGTGGGAAGTATTTGGAAGCATAGCAATAAGGTTGACCTTGTCAATTAATATGAAATTTAATATCGGGACGTGGCACTCTGCCGAACAAACGATTAAATATCGTTTGTGAGAGGGAATTGGGAGCGTAGCTACCAAGCGGATGTGTCTATAATTTGAAAATTTAATATCGGGACGTGGCGCAGCTTGGTAGCGTGCTACCTTGGGGTGGTAGAGGTCGCAGGTTCAAATCCTGTCGTTCCGATTTTTTAATATTTATCTAATAATTTAGAGAGCAGAAAATAGCGCATTGCTATTTAAAGTTATTCTCGATATAATAATTAAGTACTTTTAAAATTAAATAGCAAATATATTTCTTCGGGGTGTAGCACTCTGCCGAGCAAACGATTAAGTATCGTTTGCGAGAGGTGTTGGTAGCGCATTGCTATTTGAAGCTATTCTCGTTATAATACCTAAGTACTTTCAAAATTAAATAGCAAATATATTTCTTCGGGATGTAGCGCAGTCTGGTAGCGCACCGTGTTCGGGTCGCGGGAGTCGCAAGTTCGAATCTTGTCATCCCGATTTTTATTTTTTTATTTTTTTAGCAAATTTTTATCTTTTAAAGTTTTACCTAAAATATGCAAACAATAACAGCAAAAATACTTAATCCATATAGAAATATATATTTTGGGAACAAAAATACAGATACCTCAACGACATTAAAAACAGCCTTAGATAAAATCAAAAATACAAATAGTGATATTGATATTTTTATAAAAGCAGTATCAAGTGATGATAAACTTGCAAACACTAAAATAAAAACATTTATAGGTCAAGGCTCTTGCGCTATCGTATTTGAAACACCTGACAACAAAATTTTAAAACTAACCAGAGGTAATCATTTCCCATTCAATCGACCACAAGAAGATTTTGATGTTCCAATTTATGAAAAAGGCAAAGTCGGGAAAATTCATTACTATGTAGAAGAAAAGCTATACCAACATGGGCTTTCCGACCCTTTTGTGGAGATGATAAAGGAACAAATTACAAATAAAGGCTACAAACCTTTTGACATATATGATGGTGATATACACCAAATAGGCCTATCCTCAAAAGGACAGTTATATTTGCTTGATCCGGAGTGCGCCAGATATAAAACAATCTTTCATGCAATTTTTGGTAAAATAAAAAATTATATTAAGAAGATATAATAACCCATTTAGTACATCAATTCTATGATTTTTATATAAAATGTTTGATATTTTGAACAAAAAGTATTATAATTGATGGGTAGCGATTATAAAAAGAGGTTATTATATGAAATTACACATGCAGATACTAATTGCATTAGGTCTTGGAATTAAAAGGAATTGGCATATTTTCTTCGGAATTATTTTAGGGATTTTAGTCGGAATATTTTTACACGGACATGAATATCCTTTGGTTTCAACATTATTAACATTTATCGGACAAGTATTTATAAGATTAATACAGATGGTAGTAATCCCTCTTGTAGTATCAGCAATCATTATAGGTATTACAAGTGTTGGCGACAACAGACAGTTAGGCAAGTTTGGGACAAAAATGGTTGCATATTACGGGATAATAACAACCGCAGCTGTTGCAATAGGTGCAGCATTAGCGCTTATATTCAAACCTGGTATCGGTGCAGCTCATTACATCACTGCAAATACAGCAAGTGAAGTTCAAGCATCTGTTGCCGCAGCTGTTCAACAACAACAGGGTAATATTTTAAATATATTCTTAGGCTTTGTTCCAAATAACCCAATTCATTCACTTGCATCAGGAGATATGGTTCCAATTATTGTATTTATGGTCATTTTTGCTGTTGCATTGGCTAAAGTAGGTGACGTAAACAGACCTATAGTATCATTTTTTGAATCAGTATTCGCTGCTACAATGAAAATAACTGATTGGATTATGTACTTTGCAGCTCCCGGCGTATTCGCATTAACAGCAAGTGCTGTATCCAGCTTTGGTATTGATATTTTTGCGAGCATATCAAAATATCTTCTTGTATTGTTTGTAGGATTTATACTCCAACTTTGTGTTGTATATCCGCTATTTTTAAAATTCTTCTCAAAAGTAAATATCGTAATGTTATATTCAGCTGTTGCAGAAGCTTTGATGGTTGCATTCGGAACCGCAAGTTCTTCAGCAACGCTACCATTAACTATTGCTTGCTGTGAAAAACGAGGTATTTCACATAAGATTTCAAGTTTTGTACTTCCCCTCGGGGCAACATTAAATATGGACGGTACAGCATTATTGCAAACTGTTGCTGTAATTTTCCTTGCTCAAGCTTATGGTGTTTCACTTACTCCATTTTTAATTATTGAAATATGCTTACTTGCAATCATAGCATCTTCTACTTGCGCAGGAATTCCTGGAGCAGGTTTGATTACAATTGCTTTAATTCTTAACGGTATGGGATTAAGCCCAGAACAGCTGGTTGCAGGCTTTGCATTCTTGTTCACTATTGAAAGAGTAACAGATATGATGAGAACTCTTGTAAACGTAGCATCTGATGCAGTTGTGGTAGCTGCTATTGCAGATAACGAAAATGAAATCAATTATGACTTATTAAACAATCCGGCAGCTTATGAAGATATAGCATAAACACAATATTTAATTTGAAACATTTACAAACCCTAGCTTTTTTGCTAGGGTTTTGTTATGAATACAACTGATAAAATTGCATCAAAACATCTTGGGAAAAAATCTCAAGGGGATGAAAACTATAACCCGCTTCTTCTTGTTGCAATTCCAAGGATTGAAAACCGCAGACAATATAAAATAGAAAACAACAATTTACCTTTTAAAGGGTTTGATGTCTGGCACGCATATGAATTTTCATCTATGACAAAAAACGGAATTCCTGTCACAAGATTAATGAAAATGAAATATAACTGTAATAGTGAATTCCTTGTCGAATCAAAATCTTTAAAATTATATTTAAACTCTTTTAATATGACAAGGTTTGGTAACTCTACAAACGAATGTCTTGAAATCTGCAAAAATATTATTGAAAAAGATTTGAGTAATACACTAAAAACAGAAGCCTGTATCAAATTTTTTAACAACGATACCGAAAGAGTTCAAATATTTGATAATTTCAGAAACATAATGGATTTTGTTGATGAAAACAGTTTAAAAATTGAAAAATTTAAAGAGGCTCCAGAACTATTAAAAACAGAAGAAAAAGAGATTGCAAGTTATTATCTTCATTTCGATTCACTACGTTCAAATTGCAGAGTGACCCACCAACCGGATTTTGGAGACCTATTTCTATATTACAAATCTAACAAACACATTTTAGAAAATAGTCTTGTTAAATACTTAAGCTCATTTCGCAAAGAATTTCATTTCCACGAAGAATGCTGCGAAATGATTTATAAAAGATTAGCAGATTTGCTCGACAAAGATAATGAATTGTTCGTTTGTACACTATATACACGCAGAGGTGGAATTGATATTTCTCCTATAAGAACGAATTGCAACACAATTACTGATGCAAAAAAGCTTATTGATTTAAACAAATTTGCAAGAGGATGTATTAAGCAGTAATGAATAACAGAAAGTTTGGCAAAGCAGGAGAAGATCTCGCATGCCGGTATTTAGAGAAAAACGGATATACTATTTTAGAAAGAAATAAACATTATTCAAGATTTTGCGAACTTGATATTATTGCAAAACATAAAAATACAATCGTGTTTATAGAAGTTAAAACTAGGAAAACTGACAATTTCGGAACACCTTTTGAAGCAGTTACAAAAACAAAATATGAAAATATAAAAAAAGGAGTTCAATTTTACTTGTCAGAAAATAAAGTAAAAGATTACAGGATAGATGTAATAGGAATTACACTGAAACCTGAAATAAAAATTGAACATATAAAAAATGTTTATCTATAAAATATGCCCATCTTCTATTTTATAGATTTTTACATCTTTCAAAAACTCTTCTTCAAAAAGAATTGTATCAACAGAAGTTATAATCGTTTGAGTATTAGAATTAATTGATTTCAAAAGATAATTTTGTCTAATATCATCAAGTTCTGCCAAAACATCATCAAGTAATAATATAGGTTCATCACCGGCTTTATCGGCAATTATGTCCAATTCTGAAAGCTTTAATGCCAAAACAACAGTTCTTTGCTGACCTTGAGATGCAAATTTTGTCGCTTCATTCCCGTTTATGTAAAAAATAATATCATCCCTGTGAGGTCCTACACAAGATTGTCCACGGCGAAGTTCCTCTTGTTTTCTTTCTTCCAAAGATAATTTAAAAGCATTGGCAATATCTTCAAGTTCAGATTCTCCATTCAAAAAACCACAATCATATTCAATTTTTAACGCCTCTGTTTCACTTATAATCCTATGTTTTTCACTTGCAATACGCTCAATCTCTTTTAAAAATTTCTTTCTCAAATAAATTATATTACTGCCAGCAATCACAAGCTGTTCATTATAAACATCCAACAAAGTGTCATTTGAAGATCCTGTTTTTAAATATTCTTTTAACAAATTATTCTTTTGTATGCGAATTTTATCGTACTTTGAAAGCCTGTCATCATAGGCAGGGTAAATTTGAGAAATTGCTCTATCAAGCCAATCCCTTCTATCAGACGGATTACCTCTTAACAACAACAAATCAGCAGTTGAAAAAAGAACTGTCTTTAATACCGTTTTAAAGTTTTTAGGAGTAGTTTTAACCTTATTAAGCCTTAACTCTCTTTTTTTCTCCCTTGAATAATAATAATCCAATTCAATATCAGTGTTAGACTTTAACAAATTTGCATTAATTTCTGCAGCTTCAGAATTAAAATTAATTAATTCAACATTATTAGCAGTCCTTGGACTTTTTAAAGCTGAAAGTATATATATACTTTCTAAGATATTTGTTTTACCTTGAGCATTTTTTCCTATTATCAGGATTTTATTAGAATCTAAATTTAGTTCCAAATCCTCACAATTACGGTAATTAGTAAGCTTTAAATCCCTTAATCTCATAAAAAAATTATACCTCAAATATATGATTTCTTAATTTTATCTGGACTATTGTAAAAATTTTTTATATAATAAGTACATAAATTAATAAAATAAGGAAGTACTATGTTACCAATAATCTCAGAAGAGAATGCTGCAGAAGCTTTTAGTGAAATATTCAAAGATATGCCAGCGTGGCGTAAAAAAATGATTCACTATATTAAAGATGAAAATCCGGAAATAAATACGGCAATCATAGAAGCTTCCAACAAAACGGATTTAGACCCAAAGGCTGTTGCACTAGGGGCTTACATGACGTATACTTTAATAGAACTAGCAATGAGAGAAAGTGATGCTCTTATGAATTTTCAGGAAGGGTAAAATAAATGTTAATAGAAGAACTTTTAGAAAAATTAGTTGCAGATGGCGGTTCCGACTTACACATATCAAGCGGTTTGCCTCCGGTTGCACGTATTGATGGGAACTTAACCAGATATGATTATCCGGCATTAAGCCCTGATGATGTTGAAACGTTACTATTCCCAATGCTTTCTAACGAACAAAGAAGAACTCTTGAACAAACTTGGGAACTCGACTTTTCATATGGTATTGAAGGCTTAAGCCGTTTCAGGGTTAACTTTTATAAAGATAAAGGGAATTATGCAGCAGCATTCAGAACAATTACATCTATCGTTCCTTCTTTTGACAAACTTGGATTACCCGATATTGTTAGAAAAATGTCAGACAAACCTCGTGGACTTATTCTTGTAACAGGTCCTACGGGTTCAGGTAAATCAACAACTCTTGCAGCAATGATTGATTATATTAATACAAACAGAGCAGAACATATTCTTACAATTGAAGACCCTATAGAATTTGTTCACACTTCAAAACAAAGTATCATTCACCAACGTGAATTAGGTATGGACACAAGATCATTTGCAAATGCTTTAAAATCAGCTCTCCGTGAAGATCCTGATATCATCCTGGTAGGTGAGATGAGAGACCACGAAACAATTGCGTTAGCATTAACAGCTGCAGAAACAGGTCACTTAGTATTCGGGACCTTACACACATCTTCAGCTGCACAAACAATCGACCGTATTATTGACGTATTCCCAGAAGGTCAACAGCAACAGATTCGTGTACAGCTTGCAAACTCTCTTGTTGCAGTGTTTTCTCAAACTCTGTTACAAAAACTGCAACCTGACGGAACTAAAAAAGGTCGTGTTATGGCGCAAGAAATTATGCTTGTTACACCTGCAATTGCGAACCTTATCAGAGAAGCAAAAGCTGCACAAATATATTCTACAATCCAAGTAAATTCAGGAATAGGTATGCAAACCCTTGAAATGGCTCTTGCGAATCTCTATAAACAAAATCTTATTACTATTGAAGATGCACTACAAAGATCTTCAAGACCGGAAGAATTAAAAAGACAACTCGGGGCTTACTAGTTATATTAAAAATTAAAAAAATACCGAGTTTGATTCGGTCTTTTTTTTAATTTAGTTTTGTTTGTGCTAAAATTTTTTTATAAAAGTGTACAATTTAAAAGGAAGTATAAAATGGCACAACAAACACATGAACCCAGTTCTACTAAAGAACAAATAAGACAAACAAGAATTCAAAAACTTACAGATCTTGCAGACAAAGGAGTTAATCCATATCCTTATTCGTTTGACAAAGATGCAGATGCTGCTTTTTTACAAGATAAATACAAAGATCTTGAAGCAGGTGTTGAAACTGATGATAAATATTCTGTTGCAGGTCGTGTTATGGCAATCCGTAACACCGGTATGTTTATTGATTTG
>CALVGY010000011.1 GCA_944327215.1 Candidatus Gastranaerophilales bacterium
AAGCAAGTAGAAAATAATGATGTTATAGTAGCAGCTTCAGACGGCAAACGTTATAATTTTAATAAGACTTTGGAAAAAAGAATAAATAACGTTTCCACAAATTTAAAAAAAACGGAAGATGAAAATGGTTTTATAGGTTCTACTTGGAGTGGCTTTAAAAATATAACAGGTATTGGTGATAGTTCAGATAATGTAAGAGAACAGCAAAATGCAGAGCAAAAGTTATTAGAACAATTCAATACAACAGAGCAAAATAGAGCTAAAGTTTTTAAGGAATTAACTGGTTTTGATTATACCGAAGAAAATTTAGAAAAATTTATAAAAGGAGAAATTAAATTAAAATCAGAAATAGCATTAAATGGTTATAAAGAAGGTCAAGCTATGGCTGTGGATGTTGGTGCAGATATTGTATCAGGTGTTGCTGCTGTAGGTATTTATACCGCAGCTGTTGCGGCAGCTCCTTTTTCCGGAGGTGCTTCTATTGCTGTAGGTATCGCTGCAGCAGGAGCAAGCGGTGCAGCAATTAAAACAGGAATGAAAGCAGCTGATGCTGTAGCTGGAGGACGAGAATATTCCTTAAATGATGCAGCGCATGATGCTGCAACTGGTTCTTTTTCTGGTGTTATAGCTCCTGTTACTGGAGGATTAGGAGGTGCTGTTGGAAAGACAGTTGCAACTAAGTTAGGTGTTCAGGCAGTAAAGCAGGTCGGAAAAGAAGTTGCAGAATCTGCTGTCGAAAGTGGTGTAAAGCAAACTATAAAAACAGCTCTGACAAATCCAACAGGTTACGAATATGTTGGAGGTAATATTGCCCAAAAATCATTGGCTTTGGGTGCAGAAATAGCTACTGATGGTGCAGTAGGAGGTTCTGTTGATAATGCCTTTAGAACAGCTATAGATGGCGGGAGTTTTGAAGAAATAGGGAATTCCGCAGTTGAAGGCTTTGTTGGTGGCGCAATTTTATCACCTTTAATAGGTGGAGGCATGAAGTCTGTTGGCAAAGGTGCACAGAAAATTTTTGGTAAGGACAATGTTCATATTGATACCAATGGAATTGAAATCAAACAAAATGGTTCAGATAATATTAGACAACTTTCAAGAGAAGAGTTGAAGCAAAAATTAAAAGCTGCTAATAAACTTGAACCTGATTCAAAAGAAATTCATATTCCAAAAGGCAAAATGGCTGCTCCATCAGCAAAATTTGCTGCTACAAAAGAAGCATATATAGATATGTTATATGATTATGCATATGATTTTTCTTACTTAAATGCAAATATTAAAGATAAAACTATTCTTGCAAAAGCTATAAATGCAATTGGTAATGAAGGAATGGATTTTACTGGGATTGAACATCCTTTTAGGATAAATAATTCCATGGGTGATAGAGGTTTGACCGATTTTGGAGGAACATCTGAGGTTGAAATTAATACTAGAAGATTTGGCTTAGAAAGTGAGTTTGATAATGATGTTGCTGAATTGAGTCATAGAATTTTTCATGAAAAACGTCATGTTTATCAAAATATTCAACGTTCTGTTGGTTTTGGGGAGAATGGATTAGAACCATTAAAATTATATGCAAGTGATTTGGCTGAAGGTTCTACAAATCACACAGGTGCAACCCAAACTGAATATTATAATTATCTTAAAAATAAGCAGTATGATTACAATGTAGCTAAAGATGGTAGATTCCCGCGAAATGTTCGAGAAGAGGATATTGACTATGGTATGGCTGTTTCACAGAATCAAGCTAATTATATTTCTAATGGATCAGAATATTGGACTCAATTTGTAGAAAAAGATGCTGAGGATATTGGTATGTTGTGTGGCAATGTTGTTGAAAATATTATACGTGATGTTCCTCCAGATATTACAAAAATATCTCCAATAGCAAAAGCTGCAAAATATGCACAAGATAACAATATTGATTTTGATGATGCTTATAATGTAATCAAAAATTCCAACAGTAATGTAACTAGAGCACAACAATCTCAGAATATAAGGAAATTGGATCCTATAGAGCAACTTGCAATGAATAAAATCGCTGAGAAAATTAAAGAAAGATATCCAAATGTTTCATTAGAAGATATGCAGGCAATAATAGATGATGCGATTCTTCTATTAGATGATCCTAAATATTCAAATATGCATTATTTAGATTTTGTTGATAAAGTTGTTCAAATGTATACATAAATTTGATATTTAATAAATATTAATACAATATTTGCTTTTAAATATTTTTGGTTGTACACTGTTTCTTAATGACATTGCCGGGTCGGAATTAAAAACCTTACCGGCGGGTTGACGGTGATAAGGTTCGCCGGACCAAAATACAAATTAAGGAGAAATTTTAAATGACACCAAAAAATTTTTTATTCACTTCTGAATCAGTTACAGAAGGACACCCCGACAAAGTTTGCGATCAGATTTCTGACGCTATTTTGGACGAGTTTTTGACAAAATACCCACAATCAAGAGTAGCTGCAGAAACTACTGTTACTACAGGTATGGCTCTTGTATGCGGTGAAATTACATCTGATTGTTATGTTGATATTCCATCAGTTGTAAGAAGTACTATTAAAAATATTGGTTATTCAGGAGCATCTGGCGGTGGTTTTGATGCTGATACTTGTGCTGTTTTAACTAGTATTGATGAACAATCTTGCGATATTGCAGGCGGTGTTAATAAAGCTCTTGAAACAAGATCTGATAATGCTGATACATCAACTTCTGAAACAGAAAATATCGGTGCAGGTGACCAAGGTATTATGTTTGGTTATGCTTGTAACGAAACTCCTGAATTAATGCCATTGCCAATCAGCTTGGCTCATAAATTATCTTATAGATTAGCTCAGGTTAGAAAACAAGGTATTCTTTCATATTTAAGACCGGACGGAAAATCTCAGGTTACAGTTGAATATGTTGATGGAAAACCTTCAAGAATTCATACTGTATTAATTTCTACTCAGCATGATCCTGAAATTAATGGAGTTTCTGATAATTCAAAAGTTCAAGAAATAATAAGAAATGATATTAAAAAATATGTAATTGATTATGTGTTTGAAAATGAAGAAATTAAGTTAGACAGTGAAACAAAAGTTTTAGTAAACCCATCTGGCCGTTTCGTAGTAGGTGGACCTCAAGGTGATGCAGGGTTGACTGGACGTAAGATTATAGTTGATACTTATGGCGGTTATTCTCGTCACGGTGGCGGAGCTTTCTCTGGTAAAGATCCTACAAAAGTTGACAGATCTGCTGCTTATGCTTCTCGTTGGGTTGCAAAAAATATCGTTGCAGCTGGTTTAGCAGAAAAATGCGAAATTGAACTTGCTTATGCAATTGGTGTTGCTGAACCTATTTCAATTATGGTTGATACTTTCGGTACAGGTAAAATTTCTGATGATGAAATTTCTAAATTAGTTTATAAAAACTTTGATTTAAGACCTGCTGCAATTATTAATAAATTTGATTTGCGCGGATTGCCAGCTAAAAATGGCGGTAAGTTCTATCAATTGTTAGCTGCTTACGGTCATATGGGAAGAACTGATATTGATGTACCTTGGGAAAGAACAGATAAAGCAGATGCTTTGAAATCTCAAGTATGCTGCGGATGTTCTTCTTCTAAGTAGTTCTGGATATTTGAATAAAAAAAAGAGCTGAATGATTAGTCGTTCAGCTCTTTTTCTGTGTCAAAATTAAAGTTAATTTTTTCTTTTTGTTTTTTTATTAAATAAGCTGCAATAATTGCAGTTATTGGTACGCAAATAAGAATAGAAATGCTTCCTGTCAGGGCTGATAGAATTTCTGTGGCGACTTGATTAAGGTTAAAAAATTTGTTCATATCAATATTGCTTGATAAAAGAACAAGTGGTAATGCACTGCCAAGATAAACGAGAATAAGTGTATTAGACATTGTTCCTATAATATCGCGTCCTACATTCATTCCTGACTTAAATAGTTGTTTAATAGTAAGGTTTTTGTCTGTTTCGTAAATTTCGTTAATTGTACTTGCAATAGAAACAGATGTGTCCATTAAAGCCCCCAGTGCTGCAATTACCATTGATGCTGATAAGATTCCTGTGAAACTTAAATCAGGTCTTGCTGTATATAAAAACATCGGTTCTTCACCTGCAAAACCTGTAAGGTGTGCAAAATATATTGCAAGCATAGACAGAGCTCCTGCAAAAATAAGGCTTGATGATGTTCCGATAATTGCTGCAGAACTTTTTGAGTTAAACCCTCCAACGAGATAAATTGTTATTATTGTTGACAATATTCCGACAAGGACTGATGAGGCAATCGGACAAAATCCGTTTAAAATCATAGGCATAAGCATGAAAAATATTAGTGCACATGTTGAAACTATAGAAATAATACTTGTCAGACCTTTTTTGTGCCCTATTAAAAGAAGCATTATGAAAAATATTGCACCAAAAACGTATATTTGATTATCTCTTTTAATATCAGCAATAAAGAAATCTACATCATCAGGTGTTGAAACATTTTCTGCTGTAGGTTCAACATGTAAAACGACTTTATCACTTTTTTTTAGATTAATATCGTATGCAGGATTTCCTGTGAGCATATTTTCAACAAGTCTTTCTGTCCCTTTGAAATCGCCTGTTAAGACTTTTATTGTGACAATTTGTTTTGTTGTTTGTTCCCCTTGATTTAGTTCGTCTGCATCTTCGTATTTTATGTTTTCAACAATTCCTGTTTGTGATGGCAAGACAGTTTTTTGATCATCCGCAAGAGTTGGAAGAATTATCCCAATAAATAAGAGTATAATAGTAAGTATTTTTTTCATATTCATTCCTTAAAATAAGCTCTTTTGTCCGTTAATATTAATATTTTTGTAGCCAAGGTGTCTGTATGTTTCGGGGGTGACTTTTCTTCCTCGAGGCGTACGCTGCAATAGACCTGCTTGTAATAGGAAGGGTTCGCATACATCTTCAATTGTTCTTACATCTTCTCCGATTGCTGCTGCTATAGTTTCAATTCCAACAGGTCCACCGTCATATTTTTCGATAATCAGCTTTAAAAGGCTTCTGTCTGTATTGTCAAGCCCAAAATTGTCAATTTTTAAAATATCAAGAGATTTGTTTGCAACGTCTTCTGTTATTTTTCCGTCATGTTTTACAAGAGCATAGTCTGCAACTCTTTTGACAAGCCTGTTTGCAATACGAGGGGTGCCGCGAGATCTTTTTGCAATAGCGTGTGCGCCTTCTTCTGTAATTTCTATATCTAAAATCCCTGCTGTCCTTGTTATTACTTGAGAGAGTTCATCCTCTGTGTAAAATTCAAGTCTGTGGATTATTCCAAAACGATCACGAAGCGGTCCTGATAATTCGCCGGCTTTTGTTGTTGCGCCTATTAAAGTGAATTTTGGAAGAGGAATTCTTAAAGTTTTTACAGTCTGAGATTTTCCTGTTGTCATATCTAGGAAAAAGTCTTCCATTGCAGGATAAAGAATTTCTTCCGCTACTTTATTCAGTCTGTGAATTTCATCTATAAAAAGAATTTCTCCTTCTTTTAATGACATTAAAATCCCGATTATATCTCTTGGTCTTTCAAGAGCCGGAGCTGACGTGATTTTTATTTCAACCCCCATTTGTTCTGCTATAACCCCTGCAAGGGTTGTTTTTCCAAGCCCAGGAGGACCGTAAAATAACAAATGATCAAGTGGAAGTTCGCGTTTTTTAGCGGCTGCAATTGTTATTTTTAAAGTTTCTTTAAGTGCAGATTGACCTATATATGTGTCAAAAGTTTTCGGTCTTATACAATTTTCAAAATGCTTGTCATTGTCAAGACATTCTGCTTTTACAACAGAACGCTTTTTTTTATCAGCAATTGCCGAACTTTTGAAATCATTGTCATCTGCGATTATGCTCATTGTTTTTCCTCTATATTTATGATATCATAAACTTAAGGTTAAATACAAATTATTAAGAAGGAGAGCTCATGAAAGTATCAGAACGTTTGGAAAAAATTCCACCATATTTATTCGCAGAAATTGACAGAAAAATTGCTGAAGCTAAAGCTCAAGGCAAAGATATAATAAGTCTTGGTATTGGAGATCCTGACAAACCGACTTTACAGCCTATAGTTGATGAAATGCATAAAGCTATAGACAACCCTAAAAATCATGATTATCCGCCTTATAACGGAACAGAAAAATTTAGAAAAGCTGCTTGCAGTTGGATGAAAAAACGTTTTGGTGTTGATTTGGACCCTGATACTGAAATGCTTGCAAATATCGGGTCAAAAGAAGCAATCGCTCATGTGTTCTTAGCATTTGTTGATAAAGGCGATTATACTCTAGTTCCTGATCCTGGGTATCCTGTATATCATAATGCAACAATATTTGCAGGCGGAACTCCTTATGAAATGCCTTTGTTAGAAGAAAATGGCTATCTGCCTGATTTCGATAAGATTCCTGAAGATATCGCAAAGAAATCAAAACTGATGTTCTTGAATTACCCTAACAACCCTACAGGTGCTGTGGCTGATTTAGATTTCTATAAAAAAGCAGTTGATTTTTGTAAGAAATATGATATTTTGTTATGCTCTGATATGGCATATTCTGAAATGACTTATGATGGTTATAAGGCTCCGTCTGTTTTGCAGGTTGAAGGTGCTAAAGATGTAGCTTTGGAATTTTATTCACATTCAAAATCATATAATATGACAGGATGGAGAGTTGGTTTTGTATGCGGTAATGCAGATGCTGTTAAAGCTCTTGGCACAATTAAAAATAACATTGATTCAGGTACTTTCAAGGCTATTCAAGATGCAGCCTCAGTTGCATTTGATGTTGATGAAAAATATATTAACGAATTAAATAAAATGTATCAAGAACGTAGAGATGCAGCTGAAGATGGATTTAGATCTTTAGGGTGGAATGTAAAACCTTCCAAAGCAACTTTTTATTTGTGGCTTCCTGTACCTAAGGGTATGACTTCAGAAGAATTTGTAACTGAAATGCTTGAAAAAGCAAATATTGTTGTTCCGCCGGGAAATGGTTACGGAAAATATGGTGAAGGTTATTTCCGTGTTGCACTTACAAAAGATGTTGATACTATAAAAGAATGTATAAAAAGAATGAGAGATGCTGGTATAAAATATAATTAATAAAAAAATATTTTGTACTAAGCGCTTTTGAGTGGTATAATTTTCTTATGGAATGTCCAAAGTGCGGTATACAAATTGATGATAATGTAATGGTTTGCCCTAATTGCAAAAAGGTGCTTAAACTCGCTTGCCCTATTTGCAGAACGGTTAATGATACCAATACTTGCAAAAAATGCGGGTATGTTATCATCAATAAATGCCATAATTGCGGGAAAATTAACCAAACAATAGCGAAAAAATGTAAAAAATGTGGCTTTGATACCGAAAAAAGCGTAATTTTGAATGAGGCAAATTCTGATGAGTTTGCAATATTGACAATTGATTTCCCAAATATAGATGAGATGAAAAATCTTTTGGGATCTGTAAAGTTGTTAAATAAGTTTAAAATAAACTTGGATAAAATTATTTTAAATTATGCAAAATCAATTGGTGTTAGACGCCAGATAATTGGTAAAACACATGTTATAAGGTTTGATAAGGATTATACTTTTAATTCGTCCGCACAAACTGCTGTTAAAGCAACTATTGATATTTTAAATCAAATTACTGCAATGAATTGTAAGCTTACTAGGAAGAAAAATGCTACAGTAAGATGTAATATGTTTTTGATGAAGCGAAGTTCCGATTCTGACCCGAATAACCTTGAATCAGGCTTTAATATCAGTTTGTTGAATCAGGCAGGAAACAAGAAAGAAGAAAAAATTCTAAATACATTTCAAGTATTGGCTGATGACAATATTTGCAACGTTTTGGATGGGGAATATAACTTTATACCATTAAATTCTGTAATGGTTGATGACGAGATGGAAATGTTTTATGAGCTTGATTTAAGAGAGTTTGTAAAGCTTGAATATCCTCAGGATGAAGAAGATGATGAAATAAAAATTCCAAATTTTGTTCAAAATATGCTTATAGAACAAGATAAAATTGATAGCGAGGCTTTGAATAATTTGGATTCATCTGTTGATACGGATGCTATTTATGATATTGAAACCATAAATTTTGATGAAATAAATGCAGAATTTATGCGCATTGAAAATGTTGATCTTCTTTTAAATATTCTAAATAAATTTCAATCTGTGCCAAAGGGAATTGTTGCAATAAAAACAGACAGACTTTACAAACCTTATTCAATCAGGGTGTTAAATACCTTGGCTGATACTGGAAAATTCTCTAATATTATTACATTAACTTGTTATGATGAGATGAAATATTCTCCATATTCTTTCTTTAGAGATTTAGTATCTGCTATATTTGAGTACACTGTTTCTCAAAAACTTTTTGATCAGAATGATTTTTCTATGTTTAATTCTGTCGATCCTGATGGACTTATAAAAGATTTGATTTGTCTGAATAAAAGAGAAAATGAAAATACTGAGGATACCCGATTTGTATATTTTGATATATTTTTGACGTTACTGCAGATTATTCCTAAAACTGTTATATACGTTGAAGATTTTGACAAAATTGATTCAAGTTCTTATGATGTTTTAAAATTCTTATTTGAATCTTTTGAGCAGCTTGATATTAGCTTTTTGATCACTTACAGTAAAGATTTTTCTTTGCATAAAGATTGTCACTTCTTGTTGAGTAAACCTTATTATACTGAAATTACTCTCAAACCTACAAGATTTGAAAAACTTATTGAAGAAAATAAAATTTATTATCGTAACATTTTGGATAATTTTTACTTTCAAAGAGTTGCCAAGTACGCTTGCGGGAGTATTCTTTTTATAGATATAGCCATTCAGTATTTAATTGAGTCTGGAGTGTTTGCTGTTTCTGATGATAGTATTGAAATGGTTAATCCTAAAACCATTATAATTCCGTCAAATCTCGACAGGCTTGTTGAAAGAAGATTAAATCTTTTGCAAGATGATGCTGATGTTATGAAATTTTTAACATCTATTGTTTTGCTCGGAACTCGTATTGATATGAATACTGTCAATAGTCTGGGACATGAAAAACAAACTGAAATATTAGAAAAACTTTCTGATATGGGGTATATTTTTGAATATAACAATTGTTTATATTTCCCTAATTATAATCTTTTACGTGATAATCTTTTGACTACTGTAAGCAAAATATATTTAAAAGATGTGGCAAGAGAACTTTTTGATAAGGTGTTTGAAGAGGGAATGCCAAGCCCTGTTAAAGCTTATTTATACGATTTATTAGAAGATTTTGAAAATGAAAGAAAACAGTGGGAACAGTTGGCTGAAATTAATCTTTCTCTTGGAGATTTTAGCTCTTATTTGAATTGTACTAATAAAATATTAAGACTTTTGGATTTGAATACTGATTCGGAACAAAAAGATGCTTTGACAGAGTATAAACTAAACTTGTATGAAAATATTTCTAATAATCTTTATGAATATGTGCCGAAAAAAACGTTTGAAATAGCAGAAGAAACATTAAGAAATCTTGAGAAAACAAAAGATATTGAGAAAATAATTTTCCTATGTAACAAAATGATTAATGGCGCTTTAAACGCAGGAGATTACAACCATGCATTAGAGCTTACTCATAAAGTACTTTCGCTTTTGCCTGTGTCTTCTCTTAATCCTGCTGATTCTAATTTTAATACTTACTTTTTCTTAATGTCTTTGATTCATATCCAGATTTTATTCAATGTTGGTGCTTTAATGGATTCTTTAGACGTTGGATATAAAGTATTGAATGTTATCAACATGCAAACTTTACCTATTTTGAAACCGGAGTATTTTACAGATGAATCCTTTAAAGCTTTGATATCTGACTCTGTTGGGTATGTTGCTCTTGGAAATGTCTTAATCTTGTCAGGAAATGTAAAACAATTCCTAGATATTGTAAATGCAGATTTAGATTTTATTCCAAAATCTTACAGCTTATTTGTGGCTCTTGAAGATTTAATCCACGGACGTCCGATATCTGTAAAATGTGAAGAAGTTGATGAAAATGACAGATTTGGTTCTGCAATTTTAAATATTATAAATGCTTTTTTAATGAATGATGGAGATTATACAAAATTTGCAGAGCATATTTATAAAGCAAAAATAGCATCTAAAATTGCAAAAATTCATCAGCTAGAGCTTTTCTGTGACTTGTTAATAGGTTATGCATATATGCAGCTTGGGTCTTATGTAAAAGCTAATTCGATTATTTATAAAATAATCAAGACAACTAATAATAATGGAATGACAACACTTTTATATGTCGCTTGGTATATAATGAGTGAATTACATTTGAAACAGCATAAATACGATGTTGCATTCGGGATTATAAATAATTCTCTAATTCAACTTGAAAAAAATAATGTTACAAGTCCGTATTTGTTAATGTTGTTTAAATATAATATGTATAAAGTAATGATGTTCCAAAAACAACCTGACAAAGCGGGAATTTTGATTGCACATGCAAAATATATTGCAGAAAAGTATGGTATAAATTTTAGATTTGATACAGATCCAAGTCATTATATTCCGATTGAAGATGAAAATTCAGATAATAAAGAGGATAATTCAGACGACACTTCATCCGTATCAGAAGAGCAAACAGAGCAAGGAGAGTAAAAATGAAAATTTTATTTGCAGCGGCAGAAGTAGCACCTTTTTCAAAAGCCGGAGGATTAGCTGATGTTGTTGGAAGTTTACCAAAACATCTTGAAAAGGATGCCGAAATTGCAATTTTTACACCTTTACATGGACTTATTGATGTTAATAAATGGGGAATAAAAGAACTTGAAAACTCTGAAATGTGGTTAACATTTGGGAATATGGGACATAAATTCCGTTTGTTTATGTGCAAGTTGCCTGGAACAAATATAAACGTATTTTTTATTCATAATGATTGGTATTTTTCTTGTTTTAAAGAGGTTTATCCAAAATGGTTGGACCCTAAATATGAGCATGAAAGATATATTGCTTTTTCATTGGCAACTATGGAATATGCAAAATTATTGAATTTTAGAGCTGATGTAATTCATGCAAATGATTGGCATACTGCCATGATTCCTGTTTATCTTCACAGTAATTACAGGTTCGATGATTTTTGGAAAAATACAAAATGCGTTTTTGAAATTCATAATTTGGCATATCAAGGTGTTTGGTTTGAAGATGTTTTAGATTTCGCCAATATGCGAAAAGATATTGTATACAATGAATGGGGGGTAGAACATTACGGCAAAGTTAATTGGATGAAAGGCGCAATAAATTATTCAGATAAAGTTGTTGCTGTTTCTCCGACTTATGCTCGTGAAATATTAACCGGTGAATATGGTGAGGGTATGGATTATACCTTGAGAATGAACCAAGGAAAACTCATCGGTATATTAAACGGAATTGATTATGATGTATTTAATCCGAAAACTGATAAAAATATAGTGAAAAAATATGATATTAAGTCACTGAAAAATAAAGAGGAAAATAAAAAACATTTATGTGAAGAATTTGGGCTTGAATATAAACCTGATAGACCAATATATGCTATGGTTTCTCGTTTAGTTGGACAAAAAGGTATTGATCTTATAAGACAGTGTGAAAATGAGTTGAAGGGTTTGAATGCTGATTTTATATTTTTAGGCAGTGGAGAAAAAGATTACGAAAATCTTTTAATTTGGCTTTCAAATAATAGCTCAAATATTCGTGCATATATTGGCTATAAGGCAGATTTAGCAAATAGAATATATGCAGGTAGTGACTTTTATCTTATGCCGTCAAAATTTGAACCATGCGGGTTGAGTCAATTGATTGCAATGAGGTATGGTTCATTGCCTGTTGTTAGAGCAACCGGGGGATTAGAAGATACTGTTACAGGGTATCCTTTGAATGATTCTACCGGATTTAAGTTCTGGGGATATTCAGGATGGGATATGATGCAGGCTATTTATTGTTCTCTTGGTGTATATCAAGAGAAATATACTTTGAACGCTATGCGAAAATCCGCTATGGAAGCTGATTTTTCTTGGGGTAGAAGTTCTCAAATTTATTTAAAGATGTATCGAGAATTATGCGGCAAATAGATTAATATTTATTTGCCTTAAATCAAGTTATGTGGGCATAATATTAGTATGGACGCAAATATAAAAAAAGATTATATAAAACTCAATATATCGGTTTTACTTGCGGGATTAACTGGGATTTTAGGTAAACTTATTGATCTTGATGCTTTGTATCTTGTTTGGTATAGGTTGTTTTTATCCTTTGCAATATTTTATGTAATCTTATTTTTTATAAAAAAATTGCCGCAGGAAAAATTTAAGGATGTTTTAAAAATATGCGGTCTTGGAGCTCTTTTAGGATTGCATTTTTTATTCTTTTTCGCGAGCATAAAATATGCAAATGTCGCAATAGGTGTTGTGTGTTATTCGCTGGAAGGATTTTTTACTGCAATATTAGAACCTGTAATTTGTAAACAGCCATTTCATGTCGAAAATTTGCTATGCAGTGTTATTGCTGTTTTTGGTATAAGTTTGATATTTAATATAGACCCGCATTTCCATTTTGGAATAATTTTGGGTATTATTTCGGCTGTTTTAATCGCGTTGTATACTATTTTAAATAAGGCTATTGCCGTTGATAAAAGTCCTAAAAATATGCTATTTTACGAATTATTAGGTGGAGCTTTATTCCTTTCTTTTGCAGTTCTTGTTGGTTCATTAATTTTTGGAGTTCGTTTTGAGTTTCCAACATTAATTGATTGGTCTTATCTTTTTATTTTAGGTTTTTTCTGCACAATTGCGTTATATATTTTGCAGATTCAGGTGTTAAGAACTCTTTCTGCTTTTACCGTAAGTTTATACGGAAATTTTGAACCTATATATGGAATTTTGTTAGCAATTTTGTTTTTAGGTGAGGGGAAAGATTTGAACTTGTCATTTTATTTAGGAATGGGCTTAATTTTGCTATCTGTATTTTTGCAATCTTTTGTTGAAAAGAGAAAGTATATTGAAAAAATTGTAAGATAAGTAATATTTATTCATACAGAAAACATTTTACTTTATGGCTTGCTCCTCGTTCTTGTGGAATACAATTTTTACATTTTTCCATTACATAAGAGCATCTTGTATGAAATTTACAGCCTTTAGGTAGATCCGCAGGTGATGGCAAATCTCCGTTAAGCAGAATTTTTTTATCTGTTTTATTTAGTTGTGGGGCTGAATTTAAAAGTGCTTTTGTATAAGGATGCAATGGGGTTGAGAATATGTCTTCTGTTTTTCCGCTTTCAACGATTTCTCCAAGATACATAATCGCAACTCTATCTGCTAAATATTTGATTACACTGATATCATGCGTTATTAGTATAAATGTTAGCCCGAGTTTTTTGTTTAAATCTTTTATCAGGTTAATGACTTGAGCTTGAATGCTTACATCAAGCGCACTTACAGGTTCATCTGCAAGTATAAATTCAGGTTCTAAAACAAGTGCTCTTGCAATTGCAATTCTTTGTCTTTGTCCTCCCGAAAATTCGTGGGGATAAAGATTTAAACAGTTTTCATCTAAACCTACAAGTTTAATTTTTTCTTTTACGATGTCATAAATTTTTTCTGCAGAAAAGTCTGTATTAATTTCAAGAGGTTCTTTAAGAATATCTATAATCTTCATTTTAGGGTTAAGGCTGGCGTATGGATTTTGAAAAACCATTTGGCATTTTTTACGGAATTCTTTTAATTGCTTTTTATTGAAATTAAGAATATTTTCCCCCTCAAAATATATTTCTCCTGATTTGATAGGTTCGAGTTGTATCAACGCCTTTGCCAGTGTCGATTTCCCGCAACCTGATTCGCCTGCAATTGCAATGATTTCTCCTTTATGAATATCAAGTGAAACCCCATTGACGGCATGTATTGTTACTATACCTCCTAAAATCCCTTTGTTGCTATGATATTCAACGTATAAATTATTTATTTTTAGTAAATTTTGTTCTGTCATAAAAGGATTTTAGCTTAGTTTTTGCGGAAAATCAATTGTACAATAATACACAAAAAACTCCGTTAAATATTAACGGAGTTTATATTTATGCGATTTGATTTTCGGGCTTGTTAATAAACCTTAGTTATTGCTCAACACAAGTTTTAAAGTTGCAAGGTTTTTGATTGAAAGCATTGTATGTTTGTTGTGTTGATGCTCTGCAATATTAAAAATTCTTATGATTCTTTGAATTTCTTCTAAATCTTTTCTTGAATCAATTCTGTAAACATTTTTTATTGGGTCTGATACTACAGACATTAAAGTATTCAATTCCTGTTCTTTCATAAAACCTTATCCTCTTTCCTGTATATTTATATAAAGGATTTTTTTATAAAGAAATTGCTTTTTAAGGGGTATTTAATTTAACATTTGTTAACAATTAGTGAGAGAGATTTTCTTTAGCAAGTTTCCATAATATATCATATTCCCTGAAACTATGTTCTTCTAAAGGTTTTTTTGCTAATTTTTCCATTTCTCTAAATCGAGCCATGAATTTTTTATTAGCTTTTAATAGTGCTTGTTCAGTGTCTATTTTATGCCATCTGGCAAGATTAACTATTGCAAATAAAATATCTCCCATCTCTTCTTCTGCATGTTCAGGTTCATTTTCATTTACAGCTTCTTTAAACTCTTCAAATTCTGAATGGATGCATTCATATAATGATTTTTCATTAGGCCATTCAAAACCTTGTTTCACAGCTCTTTTACTTATTTTTTGAGCACTCATTAATGCTGATTGAGATTTTGAAATTCCGTCCATTGCTGATTTTCTATGCGGTTTCTCTTCTTTTTTAAGTTTGTCCCAATTATCAAGTATTTCTTTAGTAGAATTTACTTTTACTTTCCCAAAAACATGCGGATGGCGATGAATTAATTTTTCATTTAATTCTTTTGCAACATCATCAAGTGTGAACTCGCCTTCATCTTCAGCAATTTGAGAATGAAGAAGAACTTGTAAGAGTACGTCACCCAATTCTTCCCGTAAATGTTTTGTATCCCCTGAATCCATGGCATCAACAGCTTCATAAGCTTCTTCTAACATGTTTGGACGAAGTGTTTTGTGAGTTTGAACTCTATCCCATTCACAACCTTCAGGAGAGCGCAAAATCCTTACTGTTTCTATAAGTTTATCTAAATTTTCATATCCCATAAATAATATCCTTTTATTTTGATTTTACAACTAAAGTATAAGAAATTCAAACAAGAATACATCAAAAGGTTGAGCCATTACAAAAATTATGATGATATCCTTATAAAGTCGATAAGCTTATATGAAAGGATATTAATTATGGCAAATTTATCAATTCCGGCAATTCGTGAACGTTTATTTAATACAAGTAAACACGAAAATGCCACTCAAAGAAATTCATCAAATCCGTTCGCAGCATCATCATTTAAAGGTAACGTTTTGACTGCTGACGTATTTGAATCTTCTGGCAAGAAAAATGACAACAATATTAACTTTACTGGGAAATTAAAAGCCAGTGCTTTGGTAGGTTCTATTTCAGGAATTGGCGAAAAATTCCAAAACATGATTAATTCAGTTGTTGCTTTTGGTAATAGAATGAAAGAAAACATTGTTAATGGCTGGAATAAATTAAATGAAGTTGAAATTTCTTTTGCTCCTGCTAAAGAAAAAGCTGTTTCTATTTATAATTCTGTTAAGGAAACTTTAGGAACATCTGTTTCTGATTTGATTTCATCCGGTATAACCGCAAAATCTGTTGCTAAAATGGATGATATGGCTGCAGCAAGACAATTGATGTCAGATAATGTTGCTGCTTGGGAAGCTGCAATATAGTTGGGAGGTATTTAGAAAATGACAGATAAAAAAATTGTAAAAAATGTTACTAATATAATCGAAGGTTTAGGAATGAATCAAAATCCTGAATCAATTGCAATTCTTGAAGATGTAGGAACAAATTCTAAAGTTGATGCTATTAGAGAAATGACTTCTCGTGCATTGGTAAAGAAAAATGTTCATGACTCTTTAACAGTTGTTATTACTAATAAAGGAAAAGGCATCAATGATATGTCAACAGTTGTTGCGATGAGTACAATTAATGAATTGTTGTCTTTGAATGATAAATCAGAAGCTATAAAAATCTTAGAAGATACAGTAAATATGCATTCTGATGAAGAAGTAAGAGACAATGCGCGCTCTGTGAAAGCTTTAATGGCACTTTCATAGATTGTTGCGGCAAACAAGAATATATTAAATTTGCCAGATTTTATATATATTTAAACCTGTCTTATATTAAAGACAGGTTTTTATATTAAAAAATATTTTTTTATAATTCTCGTCTGCCTTCAATAGCTTTAGCAATTGTTATTTCATCAGCATATTCAAGATCTGCGCCGACAGGCAAACCAAATGCAATACGAGAAATTTTAATACCAAAAGGTTTGATTAATTTGTTTAAATAAAGGCTTGTGGCTTCCCCTTCTACAGACGGGCTCAGGGCAAGTATAACTTCTTTTACTTTTTCATCTGTTAATCGACTGAGAAGCTCTTTAATTCTTATATCATCAGCTCCAATTCCGTCCATAGGAGATATAAGACCTTGTAATACGTGGTATAAGCCCTTATATTCGTTTGTTTTTTCTATTGCGATCAAATCTTTAGTTTCTGCAACAACGCAGATTGTTGATTTGTCTCTTTGTGGGGATGAACAGATTTCGCACGGGCTTGTTGATGACATGTTAAAGCATATTTCGCATGTTTTGGTATTTTGTTTGGCATCAATCATGCTTTTTGCAAATTTTTCCACTTCTGTTAATGGCATTCTAAGTAAATAGAATGCCATTCTTTGTGCTGATTTTGGCCCTACCGACGGAAATTTTTGGAAATGTTCGATCAGGGCTGCTATTGATTTTGGATATATCATTAGAAATTAAGTCCCGGAATATTTATTCCGCCTGTTACGGCTTTCATTTTTGTTTCCATTTCTTTAGATGCTTTGTAGCTTGCATCAAAAATTGCAGTAGAGATAATATCTTCAAGCATTTCAATAGTTTCAGGATCAACTGAGTCTGGAGCATCTGGGTTGATTGCTTCTGCACTAAGTGAAATTGATTTAAATTTACCTTGTCCATCGCACACAACTTTAACAGCACCGCCAGCTGATTGTCCGGTTATTTCTGTTTTAGCAAGTTCTTCTTGTGTATCTTTTAATTTTTTTTGCAAGCTTTGTGCTTGTTTCATCATTTGCATAATGTTCATAAATTTCTCTCCTAAGTCTTAAAATATAGAATTTCTATAACATTTATTATATAATAAAAATATGCAAAAGTACACTTATGTTGCTGAATCTTTAAAAAACGGGAAAATTATGCGTTGGACTTTTATGCCATTAAAAGTCTTTATTGCTCCTATGAAATTTTATTCAAAGCAGGGAGAAGAATATAAATATAGACAAATGGTTCTAAGAGCTCTTGACGAGTGGCAAAAGGCAACAAAGGGTCGGGTTGCATTTAAGGTTGTTAATAATCTGTTAGAGTCAAATGTTAATGTCGAGTGGAAAAGGGTTGAGCGTAAAGCATTAGGACATTGTTACTTTAATTATGACGGTTCAAATAGATTATATAGTGCGGAAGTTGCTATTGGTTTAACTGAGGGGCTTGTGCATGCTGATTATATGGATGAGGGTGAGGTTTATCATACTATTTTACATGAAATTGGTCATGCTATAGGCTTGGGACATAGCCATAACCCTGCAGATATTATGTATACGCCTCACCAGAGAGGAGTAAATTCTGTTTCTCAAGGAGATGTATTAACTATAAATTGGTTATATACACTCCCTCAGGGTGCTACGACTGCTGAGGTAGCTTCAAAATACAGTATAGGCGGCAGCAATATTGATGAAATTATTGCAAAATTCATCAATAAAAAAACTCCAACAGAATTTGAAAAGGTTAAAGCATCAATTAAGCAGCCTAAAAGGGATTTGTTAGAGGAGCAGGAAGCTATTGCAAATTTGAGAAAATATCATATGGCATTGCAAAATGTTCAAATTTCAGAAGATATGAGAAAATTTTTTCTCAACAAGAAGAACCCTTAATTTGGTAATCAATCCCGTATTTTTTAAACAGTTCATTAAAATAGTCGCTATTATTTAATACAAATTTTTTTGTAAGCACCATATCAAATCCCGGAATAATCATGTATTGTTGGTTTTTATTTAAATTGTTTTTGTTAACTGTTTGTAAGTATTGGTATAAAATATTGTTCCCTTCATTAATGTTATCTGTTGATGTGTCTTCGTTTGTTAACCATTTCCGAGCAAGAGCACAAACATTCCCAAACCGTTTGTCGTGTTCTTTGGTTAGGATATCATTTATAATATAATCTTTTAAATCAGAAATATTTGTGAGTTTGGGTTTGAACTTGAATTTTGAATGGAAATAAATCGCTTGCCCAAGAGAATGAAGTTCAATTTTATCTATATTATTTTCAAGCATTGTTATAATTCCTCCAAGAGCCATAACACTTCCGGCTCCTGAGTATTTATTCTTTTTTGATATAACATCTATGTTTTCATTGTAAATAGTTTTAGGATTTTTTATGAAAAGTGTACTTTGACCTATTTCATTAAAATCAATGTCATCCACTTTTATAGAAAACTCTTTTTCTGTATAACCATTTTCAATACGCACAAAGTAATCTTTACTAAAGGGCTTATTTATTGTTGCAGGAGCTTTACAAGAAAATTCATCAAATAAATTTAGATTTTTTGTGCGACTAAAGTTCAAAGCTTTAAAAGAAGTTTGATTGTATGTGTTGTTTTGTAAAAAATTAATATTCATAACGAGTTTTTTAAAACTTGTAAATGTAAAAAATTGCTATTATATTTTTTTAGAGTATAATAAATTTGTAAAATTAAAAATTAACATATTTTTCAAGGGATATATTTATGACAGTACAAGATTGGTTTGAAAAACGTAAACAGGCTCAAATTCAACGCCGTGAATTAGAAGGCAGGGTTGAATTAGATATGGATCCTAATTTATGGACAAAGTGTGTTCATTGCGATGCACAGCTTTTAAAAGAAGATTTAGAAAATAATGATATGGTTTGTCCTTTGTGTGACTATCATTTTAGGATAAATGCAAGAACACGAATAAAACAATTGTTTGACGAAAATTCTTTTGAAGAATTGTTTACAGAAATAAAACCGACTGATCCACTAGAATTTGTTGATACTGAAAGCTATAAAAACAGATTGAAAAAGGCTCATGAAAAAACTGGCCTTGATGATGCTGTAATCACAGGGATTGCAACAATTGAAGGGAATAAAGTTGCAACAGCTATAATGGATTTTGATTTCATGGGCGGCTCTATGGGTAGTGTTGTTGGAGAAAAAGTTACAAGGATTATTGAAAAAGCAATAGATTTAAGGCTGCCGGTATTAGCAATTACATCTTCTGGTGGTGCAAGAATGCAAGAAAGTGCATTGAGTTTAATGCAAATGGCAAAAACTTCTTGTGCAGTATCAAGACTGGATGATGAAGGGCTATTATATATCAACTTGTTAACAGAACCTACATTTGGTGGTGTTACAGCAAGCTTTGGGATGCTTGGAGATATAATAGTGGCTGAACAGGGCGCAAGAATAGGATTTGCTGGGCGTCGTGTTATTGAACAGACTATCAGACAGAAACTACCTTCTGATTTCCAAACAGCTGAATATCTTTTAAAATATGGACAGGTTGATGTAGTTTCATCTCGTAAAAATTTACGTAACACTATCGCTAAAATTTTAGAAATGCATAAAGTTGAGCAGTAAGAGGATTTTATAATTATGACAGCAGTTTTGGATTTTGAAAAACCGATTTTAGAAATTCAGGAAAAAATAGAAGAATTAAAAAAAATAAGTTTGGAGTCAGGCATGGATCTAGATAAGGAAATTGAAACTTTTGAACAGCAGGCACAAGATTATAGGAAAGAACTATATTCTAATCTTAAACCATCTCAAAAGCTCCAGATTGCCAGACATCCTGAAAGACCAAATTTCTTGGATTATGTAAATCATATTTGTGAAGATTTTATTGAACTTCATGGCGACAGAGAAGGTATGGACGATAGAGCAATCATCGGAGGTTTAGCAAAAATTGACGGAAAGCCTGTTATGATTATCGGTACTATGAAAGGAAAATCAACAAAAGAAAATCTTGAATATAATTTTGGGATGCCTCAGCCTCAAGGATATAGAAAGGCTTTAAGATTGTTTAAACATGCCAACAAATTTCATATTCCAATTGTTACATTGATTGATACCCCTGGTGCTTATCCAGGAATTAGCGCAGAAGAAACAAACCAGGGCGGAGCAATCGCTGTAAACCTTCGTGATATGGCAAAACTTGAAGTTCCTGTTATTGCGATTATTACTGGTGAAGGCTGTTCCGGTGGTGCTTTAGGTTTGGCAGTTGCTAATAAGGTATTTTTACTTGAACATGCTTATTATACTGTTATTTCACCTGAAGGTTGTGCATCTATCTTATGGCGTGATGCAACAAAAGCTTCTGAAGCAGCTGATGCGTTAAAAATTACTGCACCTGATTTGATGAAGTTTGATATTATTGATGGTGAAATAAAAGAACCTGTTGGTGGTGCTCATACAAATTATGATGAAGTTTCTGCTAATATGAAGAAAACTATACTTGAAAGTTTAGAAGAACTTTCAAAACTTTCTCCGGCAGATTTAAAAACTCAAAGATATCAAAAATTCAGAAAAATGGGTGCATTTTTGGAAGGCTAGATTTCAAAATGTCAAAAAGTCAAGCTGTTTATACAGAATTACAGATAAGAATTAATCCTGATATTGAAGATATTGTGTCAGAGTTATGCTTTGAAAATTTACCTTGTGAGGGCGTAGTTCTTGCTGAGGAAACTTATAAAGATTTGGAAATGATATCTACAACTGAAGGGACATTGAAAGTATTTTTAACAGAAGAACCTAAAAATTTATCAGATATTTTAAAGCAAGAACGTGAGCTTTTGAAGTCAAGAGGTTTGTCTGATGAAGAATTGGGTAGTTGGGAATATGTAATTTCAAATAAACCAAATGAAGATTGGTCAAAAAAATGGAAAGAAAAATGGGATATTACAAGAGTTACAGATAAAATTGTAATTGTTCCTGATTGGCTTGAATATTCCTCTAAAGATGGTGAAGTTGTAGTCAGATTAGAGCCAGGCTGCGCATTTGGAACCGGAACCCACCAAACTACACAGTTGTGTATGAAAGCTATTGAAAAATATATGCAAAAAGGTTCAAAAGTCGCAGATATTGGTATGGGATCAGGCATTTTAGCTATATGTGCTAAAAAATTTGGTGCATCTTATGTGTATGGCTGTGATAATGATGAAACTGTAATTGATGTTGCTAAAGAAAATGCAATAAAAAACAATGCAGAATGTTCTTTTGAACTAAATACAGCAGATAAAGTTAAAGAGAAATTTGATTTTGTTTTAGCTAACATTTTACATAATGTTTTGGCTGAAATCATGGGTGATTTGAAAAATATTATGAATGATAATTCAATAATGGTTTTATCCGGGATTTTAGATGAGAAAAAGCCTGTTGTATTAGATGCTATAAAAAAATATAATTTGCAGTTGGTAGAAGAAGCTCATCAAGATCAATGGGTTGCTTTGATAGTAAGAAAGGTTGATTAAGAATTATGGGTAAAACAGCAATAATAATTCCGGCAAGATATGGTTCATCAAGATTAGAGGGAAAACCTTTAATCGAAGTTTTTGGAAAACCAATTATTCAATGGGTTTATGAAAAAGCTCAACAGTCAAAATTAGCTGATATCATTATTGTTGCAACAGATGACAAAAGAATTTATGATGCTGTAAAATCTTTCGGTGGTAATGTGGAAATGACATCAACTGAACATAAATGCGGTTCTGATAGGATTAAAGAAGTTGTAATGCGTCACCCTGAAATTTCTTATATTGTAAATTTGCAAGGTGATGAACCATTAATTGAACCTGAAAGTATTGATGAAGTAGCAAAACATGTAAAAGAAGATAAATTGGCGGATATTTCAACTTTAATCCGAAAGATAACCCCAGATGAGGCTGAAAATCCTAATTTGGTCAAATGTGTTGTTGATAATTCAGGCTTTGCAATGTATTTTTCTCGTTCTAAAATTCCATTTGAACGAAATATTGGCAAATCTGATTTCTATGGCCATTTGGGAATTTATGGCTATAAGCGAGAAGCATTAATTAAGATGACAGGACTCCCTCAAAGCTCTTATGAACAATCTGAAAGTCTTGAACAATTAAGAGCTTTACAAAATGGTATGAAAATCAAAACATCAGTGGTTGATTTTGTCCCTGTAGGTATAGATACTATAGAGGATTTAGAAAAGTTTAAAAGTATTGTGGCTAAGGTTGTATAAACATTTTACTAGGATTAATATGAAATAATTCTGCAATTTTTAAAAGCATATTAAGACTAACTTTTTCCTTTTTATTTTCAACTCTGCTTATATATTCTCTTGAACAACTTAATTTCTCCGCCATAGATTCTTGTGAAAGTTTTGCGGATTGTCTTAATTTTCTAATATTTGCTGAAATAATAGCGTAATATTTTTTTTCTTTATTATCCATATTATTATTAAAACTTTATTTTATAAATAAAGCTATGAAGAAGTACATCACCAACTGTCTAATTTTATTTTTATTCTGCATGATAAATTTTTTTAAAAAGTACTTGCAATTTTTTGTAAATTAAATTAATATATAGATACAAATATTTAAAAAAATAAATATTTTGTAATATTTTAATATTTATTTGTTATTGGTGTTAGATTATTGAACAAAGGAATTTAAAGACTATGACTGAAAATGCGGAAATGCCTAATGAAACTGAAGAGCGTCAAAGAATACTTTTAGCTGATGATGAAGCAAGTATCAGACGTATATTGGAAACAAGATTAAAAATGGCTGGCTATGATGTTTATACGGCACAAGATGGTGAAGAAGCTGTAAATGCTTTCAATAAATATAATCCTGATCTTGTTGTATTAGATGTAATGATGCCTAAGATGGATGGCTATGGTGTTACAAGAGAGATTCGAAGAACTTCTGATGTTCCAATTATTATATTGACAGCATTAGGTGATGTTTCTGAAAGAATTACTGGTCTAGAATTAGGTGCAGATGACTATGTAATTAAACCATTCAGCCCAAAAGAATTAGAAGCTCGTGTAAAAGCAGTTTTAAGACGTACAAATAACCGTGAAACAGTTACCCCAGCTGGAAAAGTTACAAAAAATGTTATTACAACAGGCAATATTAAAATTGATACTGCGCGTCGTCAAGTGTTCAGAAAGAATGAAAGAATTCGTTTAACTGGTATGGAATTTAGTTTATTAGAACTTCTTGTAAACAATTCAGGTCAGGCATTTTCAAGAAATGAAATATTGCAGCATGTTTGGGCTTATCCACCAGATCATAGAATAGATACAAGAGTTGTAGATGTTCATATCTCAAGACTCCGTTCTAAACTTGAAACTGATCCAGCAAATCCAGAACTTATCTTGACAGCACGTGGGATTGGTTATATGTTTCAAAGGATAAGTTAGGAAAATAGAACAAAAAAAATTCCGTCACATAGACGGAATTTTTTTGTAATAATAGTCTTGATTTCGAGAATGTTTATGTTAATATAGAAAAGTAACTGATGGCGTCTGTCGTCAAGTGGTTAAGACCTCGGATTGTGGTTCCGATATGCATGGGTTCGAATCCCATCAGACGCCCCATTTTTAACATTTTTCCAGTATTTTAGTTTATAGAATACTGGAAATAGTTCTATTTTAAGGGTTTCGCCGTTGTAAGTCAGGGTTCGGACGCATGTTTGGATTATCTCCCTCTTTACCTCCGGCAATGCTAATCTGAACAGTTCCGGCAGTTGGTTGCAAAAACTCATTATTAGGTTTAATCGGTTGTATAAAATCTTACTTTTTTCGCTGCGTTCTTGCAGTTTTATTTCAAGTTGATTGAGTTCGGACGACCATTCTCCTATCATCTCATTCCAATCTTTCTCTGTCATGCCATAAGGTAAGTTCCCATCAAGTTTATCTTTATAGCTTTTCTTGATTCTGTCTTTTATCTGCTCTATTTTCTTTTGCATTTCAACAGGACTTTCAAGGCTGTTTTCGTAATCTTTTATTGCCTGCAAAAGTTCTCTTGCCTCATTTTGCATTAATTCAATTTCTTTTGGCGGTATATATATATCTTCAAGCATATCAATAAAAACTTTATCAAGTTCTTCCTGCTTAATAGCCTTGCATCCGCATTTGCATCTATAGTAAATATATTCACCTGAATTATGAGCACCACGCTTCATTTCTGCCGATAGTTTATGTTCACCACAGCATTCACATTTAATCATATTTGTATAAGGAAAATATAAATCATGAGTTCTTGGCTTCTTCCATCCGAACATACTCTGTACTTGATAAAATAATTCTTTCGGCACTATAGGTTCATGTTTGCCTTCGTAAAAATTCCCTTTATATTGTATTCTGCCGATATAAAAACTATTCTTTAACATCCATTCAAACTTTCTTGGTGGAAATTTTTTACCAGTTTTCTTATTCTTAAATCCGTCATAATATAAAGTTTCGCCCAGTCTTTTTAAAGAATAATTACCAGTTGCATATAATTCAAATGCTTTTTTAATAAAAGGTGCGTACAATGGGTCTATAATAATTGTTTTTGTTTCGTCCGGCATTGTGTAATTAAGATATCCAATAGGTGCTTTCCCGGGAATTATACCTTCTCTCGCTTTTTGTTCCATACCCATTGATGTACGTTGAGAGATTTTTCTTCTTTCGTATAATGCAGTACCTTTAGTTATCCATCTCAAAAGTTCACCTTCGGGGCTATCCTCATTACATTCGGTTACAGATAGCGGTGATACTTTACACTCATCAAAAAACTTGCCCAATACTGCATAATCGTACTCTGTTCCTCTTGAGATTCTCTCCCACTTCCAAAATATAATTGCATCAATATCAGCAGCATTCTCTCTTACCCAGTTCATCATATTTTGAAGCTGCGGACGGTTTAAATCTTTTGCACTAATACCTTCTTCTCTAAAAACTTTTGCAACTTCATATCCTAATGATTCAGCATAATCCCTGTCTATTCTCTCCTGCCCATTCAAAGAATAGCCTTTAGTTTGTTCCTCTGTGGAAACACGAACATATATAACACATTTCTTTCTTGCCATAATAATTCAATTAAATTAATTTAACTTAAAGTAATTATACACAAAAAATTATTTTTAGCGAACGAATAAAAAAACTATGCTTATTTACAGCAATTTAACTTAATTTTTGTTTCAGGATTTAAAGCAACCTCTCTGAATCCGACTTGTGCAAATAGGGTTACAAACCTGACAAGTCTTGCGTGATTTTCTTCATCAGAAATATCTTCTCTCGGTGGTACATATTCAACTTTTAATCCTGTTGTAGTTGGCATTAAAATAAACTCCTTTGATTGACGTTCCTGAAGTTTCTTATTATGATTTGCTGAGGAAGAAAATCTCTGCAAAAATAAGCGGATGAAAAATTGATAGGTTTTTCTTTGCTCTGATTTTTAAAATCCATTCTATCTTCAAACATGAGAAGTTGCAGCCCGATATCTTTAAACAATAACTTCGGCATTCTGTCATTCAACCAAGTCAATGACATGAGAAGGCAGAAGGGTTTATTAAAGCTGATTGCACGTTTGAAAATCTCTGTCTTATTAGTGAATGGCGGATTTGAAATAATTACATCCCACTTTTCCGGCTCATATTTATAAAAATCCTGACCGTATGATATGTGAGAATAAACCACGTTATAACCATATTCTTTAAATACTCTGACAAACTCGCTTTCTTCCGTGTCAAAAGGACACCATATAATCTTATCTTTATATGGCGGTAAAAATTCCAAGAGTGGCTCTACACCATAGCGGTATGTGTAACATTCGTCATTCTTTCCTTTTGAAGTATATAAAAACTCGTTAGTCATGTTGCCTCTCTAACAGTTCGGGATTTTCGTAAACATTCCCAAGAATTTCAATAGTAGTTACATTCACCATGCTCTGCGGAGAACAATGAATATCCCTTAAATATT
>CALVGY010000012.1 GCA_944327215.1 Candidatus Gastranaerophilales bacterium
CTCTTTTTTCTAAAACTGCCAAAATCTGGAGAACTCTGCTTGTATCAACACCATTTGTAACACG
Organism: Candidatus Gastranaerophilales bacterium; assembly: GCA_944327215.1. Taxonomy (GTDB): domain Bacteria; phylum Cyanobacteriota; class Vampirovibrionia; order Gastranaerophilales; family Gastranaerophilaceae; genus Stercorousia. The sequence continues at coordinate 65 of CALVGY010000012.1, forward strand.
TCTTGGTGTCGGATAAGGAGTTGTTCCGACAAGTGCCTGAATTTCCACTAACAATGGGCGTGTCCCTTCATTGGTTACAACAATTGCACTTCCGGGAACTGAAACTTGAGACCGTTCGTTTAAAAATAACTCATTTGGATTTGTAACACATTTAAGCCCGTCTGAACACATCTCAAAAATTCCGACCTCAGATGTATTTCCAAAACGGTTTTTCATAGAACGCAGCATTCTGTATGATTTATACTTGTCACCTTCAAAATAAATGACTGTATCTACCATATGTTCCAAGACTTTGGGGCCTGCAATATTGCCATCTTTTGTCACATGACCGATTACAATTATTGTTATATTTTTTGATTTTGCAATATGCATCAGAAGGTTTGTACATTCTCTTATCTGTGAAACACTGCCTGCAGAGCTGCCAACATTTTGAGAATAAATTGCTTGAATACTGTCTATAACAACAACATCAGGCATTATATCTTCAATTTGTGCTTTTACGTTTTCCATCAATGTTTGAGGATAAACATAAAGATTTTCTGAATTTATAGAAAGTCTTTCTGCTCTTAGTTTTAACTGACTTGCGCTTTCTTCCGCCGAAACATATAAAACTTTTTTCCCGTTTTTACAAAGCTCACCGCTTGTTTGCAACAATATAGTAGATTTCCCGATCCCCGGATCTCCTGCAATAAGCACCAAAGAACCTTGTACTAATCCGCCCCCGAGAATTCTGTCAAATTCCGAAATATTTGTAGATACCCTGACTTCTTCTCCGATATGTATATCTTTTAAAAGTTCAGGTTTCTCAGTGTTTATAAATCCTTGTTGCGGCTGCAATTGAGTTTTTGTCGCGAATTGAACTTCTTCTGTTAGCGTTCCCCAAGCACCGCATTCAGGACATTTACCTAAATAACCTGCAGTTTCATAACCACATTCTGTACAAACCCATTTTGATTTAACTTTTGCCATAAAATGATTATATTACAAAAAAGTTTAAGAAACTTTTGACAAAGAATTATTATTTACATGATTTACAAGAGCTTTAAAAATAAACGGATGAAGTTTACCATCTTTTACATCTTGATAAATAATTGTCAAAGCCTGTTTAGGAGACATAGCCTCTTTATAAACACGATTTTCCGTCAAGGCTGAATACTTATCTGAAACTGAAAGAATTTGAAGATTTAAATCAGCATTAAAATCTTTGTTTACCCATGGATAACCTGTCTTTTTAGCATTTTGATGGTGATTGCGAACAAGGTTCAATGTCGTTGGAGAAATATCTGTTGTCTTTAACATCTCATAACCAATATTTGAATGAGTATGCATTATTTTTACTTCTTCATCTGTTAACTTTCCGGCTTTATTTAAAATATTTTCTGGAATTAAAACTTTGCCGATATCGTGCAAATAAGCAGCATCGTCTATAGCATTTAAATCTACTTTATTTTTAAGCGAAAACGGCAAATTATCTGCAATACCCTTTGCTATGTTCTGAGTATCTGAAGCATGTTTATTTAAAAGCTCTTTCAACTCAACTAAATTTAACTTCATCTCAGGATTAAAACTTTTAACTATATTTCTGACTTTTGGACTTGCATTAATCATTCTCTTGATGGCAGCTTCTGAAGTGTAACGCTCAATTGACTGTCTTTCAAAAGTATCAGCGTCAAGAGTTTGGCCAAAACCTATATTATAACTGGTTCTGGGTATATAAATATCTGGAATTATTCCGCCTACACCAAGCGACCTTGATATTTCAAGTCCCATTAAATTGCCACTACAATTTTTTTACACTACTACACTACTATATATTTATAAAGTATTTTTTATATTAAAAATTGCTTGAAAAATCGGACATGTATCAAATTTTTAACAAAACATATTCAATATTTTTTCAAATTATGTTAAAATTTTTGTATGAATAAAATAAATAACGTTTTAATATGCGGTATAGGAGCAATTGGCAGTATATATGCCGAAGCTATTCAAAAATATGACAATAATTCTTTAAAAATCTTGGTTGATAAAGAAAGACTAAAAAGATATACTGAAAATCCAACAGTTTTTAATGGGAAAGAACTTAATTTAAATTACATATTGCCAGAAAATCAAGATTTTAAAGCTGATTTAATAATTATTGCGACTAAATTTGACGGTCTTGATGATGCTTTAAATAACATTAAAAACTTTGTAAAAGATGACACTATAATTTTATCATTGTTAAATGGTGTTACAAGTGAATGGCTTATTGCTGAAAAATACGGAAGGGAAAAACTTCTTTATTCATATTTTATTGGTCACAGTGCTGTAAGAGAAGGCAGAACAATCACACATGACGGAATAAACACTATCGTATATGGTTCGGAAAATTCTAATGACACAACAAATGTTGAACGGGTTAAAGAATTTTTTGACAGGGTAGGAATAAATTATTTTATACCTAACGATATACTGCATTCTTTATGGATAAAGTTTATGCTTAATGTGGCAGCTAACCAAACAACAGCTATACTTGGTCTTACTTTCGGGGAACTGCTTGAAAATCCAAAAGCAATGAATTTTGTACGAAATATTTTAAAAGAAGTTCAATCTATTGCAAAAGCTGAAGGAATAAAAAATACAGAAACAATGATTGAAGAAACAATAGCTAATTTAAATACAATGATTCCTCAGGGCAAAACATCAATGCTGCAAGATGTACTAGCAGGAAGAAAAACTGAAGTTGATATGTTTGCTGGGACAGTAATTCAATTAGGATTAAAACACAATATAGAGACACCATACAACAATATATTAAAAGAACTTGTTGATATAATTTATGAGAAACAACAAATTGAAAAAAAATAAATTACTGACAACTTGTTGTAATTAATAATTTTCTTTCATCATTTGTTTATTATAATCAATTGTCTGCTGACGCATTTGTTCTATTTCGTTAACAGTTTCATCAACATGCTCCTGAACACTTTGTTCATTAACAGGAGAATTATTAATCTTTAAAGCAGAAGTACCTTTCAAAGCATTTACACTAATCAAAAAAATAAATGCCATTATTACAAGTCCTATTAACAAATCTATTGCACCAAATGCCTTAAATCTCATAAAACACCTCATTTATGTAAGCTTATTTTTGTGAATAAAAAATTGAATAGCCTCTTGAGTAGTTTTAGGAGTTTTTAAGATATTAGTATCAGATACATTCCAATTTTTAGTTATTCCAAAAAATTTCTTATAAACAGATAAACCAAGAAAAATAATTAAAGCAGATAGAACAACACCACCCATTGCAAAAGCAAATTTCGCAATAGGGGATGGCATAACAGCATTGCGGGTTTGCTCACACAATCCCGCATTTGCCGTTAAAAATATCAAAGTTAAAAATGTTTGAAAAAATCTATTCTTCAACTTTTTCCTCATTTGTTTTTTTAGTTCTTGTTTTTCTTGTTTTTGAAGCTCCACGATTTGGTCTACGTGTTCTTTTAGGCTTTTCATCTGTTTTTTCTTCTGTAGAAGTTTCTTCTTGTTTAACCACTTGTGGAGTTTCTTCTTTTACTTCTGCTTTATCTTCAGATTTAATTTCTTCTTGAACTTTAGATTCTACCGGTTCAACAACATCCATAACAGGTTTTATTTCCTCATTTGGTTTTAACACTGTTTCTGCAGTTTCAATTGCAGGTTCTTGAACTTCCGGTTCAGATTTCTTTTCAAATTTATTTTTTCTACCGCCGCGTTTTCTTTTATTTTCGCGTTTTTCAGTTTCTTGAATAGCAACTGTTGATGGGTTTTCTGTTTCAATTTCAACTGGAGCTTGAGTCATTTCCTCAACAACCTGAGTTTCTGCAACCGGTTGATTTTGAGGTTGATTTTGATTTTTATTATCTTTTTTATTGTTTTTCTTGAAATTGTTTACCGGCAATTTCATTTTAGCTGCTTTTGCTCTATATTCCCCTTCTGCGGTTGGTGATGCAAAATTAAAATCATTCATAAAATATCCGGTACCTTGGCAATGCGGACATTTTTTAGTAAATATTTCAGACAATGACTGACCTTGTCTGTGTCTTGTCAGTTCTACCAACCCTAAATCAGATAACTGACCTACTTGTGGTTTTGCCTTATCAGGTTCAAGTGCTATTTCTAATTCTTCCATTATTGCAAGTTTATCTGCACGAGAAAGCATATCTATAAAGTCTACAATAATCATTCCGCCGATATTTCTCAAACGAAGTTGTCTTGCAATTTCATGGACAGCTTCTATATTTGTTTTCAAAATAGTCTCATCTTGAGTAGCAGAACTTGTAAACTTACCGCTGTTTACATCAATTACAGTTAATGCTTCTGTAGTTTGTATAAATAAATATCCGCCTGATGGCATATTTACTTTTACATTCAAAGCAGCTTTTATTTCTTTATGAACATCTGTTGCAATAAGCAATGGTTCTGTTCCTTTGTATAATGTCACTTGAACATTTTTGTTCATATGCCAGTTTTGCAAGATATTTTGAACTCTTTGAAGTGCAAAAGCTGTATCTACTATAATTTCTTTTACATCTTCAGTACAAGCTTCTCTTATTGTTCTATATAAAAGATCTTGATCTCTGTATAAAAGATTTGGAGGTGTAACTGTCTCTGCGGAAGTTATAATATTATTCCACTTTTCAAGAAGAATTTCCAAATCCTCTTGAATATCAGCTTCTGTTTGGCCTTCGGCTTCGGTTCTAATAATTACACCAACGCCTACAGGTTTGATTAAACTTACAATAGCCTTTAATCTTGCTCTTTCTTTTGAGTTTTCAATTTTTTTACTTATATTAATACCGGGTTCATTTGGCATTAATACCAAAAATCTGCCAGGCAAGCTGATTTCTGTTGTAACTCTAGGGCCTTTGTGACCTGTAGGTTCTTTTACAACCTGAACAATTAATTTTTGTTTTGGAGAAAGTTTATCTTTTAAAGATCCTTTTCCCATAACATCTTGAGCGTGCAAAAAGCCCATTTTATCAGTACCGACATTTACAAATGCCGCATCAATACTTGGTAAAATATTATCAACTGTTGCTAAATAAACATCGCCTAAAATTACATCACCACGAGAAATAAAAAAGTCAGTAACCTTTCCGTTTTCCATAACAGCAGCGATATTATCTCTCTCTGCAATAATAATTTTTTTGTCAACATGATTGTTTTGTTGCAAATTTTTGTTGTGTCTGTCGTTTGCCATAAAAAATCCTTTACCTATAATTCTTTTAAATCCCTGTCAAAAAACCGAGTTCTTGTTATATTAAAAGCGACATCGGGTGCAATTAAGTTCATTAAAACATCTGCTCTCAACGCAGGAATATCTGCCGTTACAGTCCCGTCTTTATTATTAATTGCGGATTGACCGGTTTTGAGTACTATAAACATGTTCTCATCTTCAAATCTGTATGATTTTATTGATGGTTTGATGTCTGTTTTTTTGATTAAACCTTTTTTGTTTTTCTTCTCAATTATAATCTCATCGGAAGATAAAACTTTGTCTGTATTATAACGTAAATTTGAAAAATCGTAAAGAGATTTATTACAAATCTCAATTTTATATTCTGCCCATTGAGCAGTCACATCAATGGCCGGAGCTTCTTTTGTTATTTTTACAATATTTATAATTCTTGATTGTTCCGGTAGTACTTTTTCCAACTTTAGTTTGAGATTTTCAACTTCTATATCATCAAAAAGTTCAAGATCTACAAGTTCACATTGACTTTCTGCAAATAAAGGTAGAGCAATCCCCATAGAAACTTTCATTGATGGATTGTAACCCAATGAATATACTATATCCAAATCTGTTCTTGCTAATGCTTTAAAGAAAGTATTTTGCCAATCAAGATGGGATAGATATTTTAAAATTCCTGTTTTTGTAAGCTTTATTCGATATTTATAAATCGGTTTGTCATATCCGTTGATTGTTGAAGGATTTTTAACCTCTATTTTTAAATTTTGAGCATTTTCACTTGCTTTATATGGTTTTGCCAAGCATTTTTTTGTCTTTAAATTAGGGCAAACACCGCAATTAACACACTTTGTCTCGCAAGTAGGAGTAAAGTTTTCATTACTTAAAGGATTTAAGGCTAAATTATATTCATTAACAAGCCATTTTTTATCTAAACCGACGTTTATAAAATCCCAAGGCAAGACTTCTTCCGTTGAATACTGATGTTGAGCAAGTTCAGAAAGATTAATCCCTAATTCTTTTGCGGTTTCAAGCCAAATATCTTTATTAAAATATTCTCCCCATGCATCTAAGTAACACCCCTTTTTATAAAGAGCTTCAACATATCTGCATAAATCTCTGTCACCCCTTGTCAAAACAGCTTCAATTTGAGATGTAATATCCTCATGATAATTAATTTTCAAACCTTTTATATGAGCTGTTTTTTCTTTCAAATAGTGAATATGCTCTCTAACCTTTTCCAAATCCATCTGTCCGCACCATTGAAATGGCGTAAAAGGTTTTGGCACAAAAATAGAAAGAGTACAAGTAATATCAAGCCCGTGTTTTAAATCTTTTTCACGTTTTATTTGTTTGCAGCGATATTTAATTTTACTTAAAAGCTCTGCCATTTCATCCATATCTTCAAGAGTTTCTGTCGGCAAACCGCAAATAAAGTAAAATTTTAATTTTGACCACCCATTTTCATATAAAGTTAAAACAGCATTTAGAATTTGATCTTCTGTAATATTCTTTTTAATTACATTTCTAAGCCTTTGGCTGCCTGCCTCAGGAGCAAGTGTCATTGTAGATTTTCTAACACTTTGAACAAGATTTGCAAGTTCAAGATTAAATCCGTCAATACGTTGGCTTGGCAACGATACAGAAATTTTTTTATAATTAAAATCTAATGCAAGTTCTTTAATTACTTCATTGATATTTTTGTAATCGTTGGAAGAAAGCGACAGAAGGGAATATTCATCATAGCCTGTATTTTTAACAAGTTCTTTGGCTATTTTTATAATATCTTCAGCTTCTCTTTCTCTGATAGGAAGCGTAACATGCCCGGGCTGGCAAAAACGGCACATTCTTCCGCAGCCTCTTCTTATTTCAACAACAGCTCTATCTTGAACAGAAGTCGAAAAAGGTATTGGATAAGCTTTTAAAGCCGTATCATACTTCAATTGTGCAATTCTTTTGGTAACAGTTCCTCCTGCTAAAGAAGACCAGCGTCCGGAATTTTCGCCTTGGCATAAAGCTTTAATTCGCTCTTTTCTTGGCAAACCTTTTGTGCGTTTTAAAATATCACAAACTTCAACAATACTATCTTCACCGTCACCTATCATAAAAACATCAATAAAATCAGCCATAGGCAAAGGATCAAATGCACAAGGACCACCTGCTATAATTATCGGATCATCATCATTTCTCATATCATTGCGATACGGGATTTTCGACATATCTAACATCTTTAAAACAGTTGGATAAGCCATTTCATATTGCAGAGAAAAACCTACGGCATCAAATTCTTTTATTTCACGCTTACTTTCCAAACCATATAAAGTCTCAGGGGAAAAATCAGCTTCAGGTGCATAAACCCTATCACACATACAACTATCTTGCCTGTTTATTAAATCATACAAAATTCTTACACCAAGATTACTGATTCCTATTTCGTATTTGTCAGGAAATGCAAATGCAAAACGTATCTCGGCATCATCAAAATCTTTATTATATGAAAGGAATTCTCCTCCAACGTACTGATAAGGTTTGCTGCATTTATTTAGTGCTTCCTGATATTCTCTAAAAAAACATTTCATTTATGCTAAATCCTCGGGGAAATATTTGTCTATCTCAATAATAGTTCCGTCTAATGTATTTTCTTCAAATGATTTCATAAATCTAAAAAGTTCACTGTTTGGGACATCATAATTATAAAGGACTGTATCACCTTTATATTCTCTCATAACTCTTACGATATAATGACATCCTTGAGCATATTTTTTTAGATGCTCAGGATTAAATTTGTTTCCGTTGTGATCTTTATCAATTCTTACATAGCTAAAACCGGCATAATATTTAACTTTTTCAGATACTTCAGGAGTCAAATTTTTATTATGCTTTGAAAATATATCGATTACTTTTTTATTTATTTCATCACTCATATTCTAATTAAACTATATTTTTATAATCTTGTCTAAATATTAAGAAAAATATAAAAAAAGACTCTTAATAATTTAAAGATTAAAATTTTTATTGTACTATCGCAAATATTGGAGAGAATAGAATGTTTTATATAAAGAAAACAAAATCTACAGGAAGATACGAGGTTAATCTATTCGGATTAAAAATGAAATTCCGCATAGGAAATGGTCACATTGATCCTTGTAAATTTGAAAATTTATTATATGAATTGGCAGATCCAAGAACTCTTGCAAATATAAAATTACCAAAAGTTTTAAATGCTTGGGATTCATTATATGCCATAACAAGTTCAAATAAATCTGTTGCAAGATGTGGTGACGGAGAATTTAAATTGATAATGGGAGAAAATATAAGTTTTCAAAAATATGATCCTATTCTTGCTCAAAGATTGGCAAATATTTTAAAAAATCAAAATGATAATATATTAGTAGGAATCACTGATATATTCGGATTTTGCCCAACAGATTATTTTAGACGTGTTATGGTACAATGCAGAGACACTTTATATAAATATCTTGATTTTTCAAAAACATACATTGACACAAACGTTACAAGACAATTATGGAGTAACAATTACGAACAAGGATTAGATTATTTCAAAAAAATGAAAACTATTTGGGATAATAAAAATGTTGTACTTGTTGAAGGAGCAGGAAGCCGAGTAGGAATAGGAAACGACCTATTAGACAATGTTTCATCCGTCAAAAGAATTGTATGCCCGATAAAAGATGCTTTTTCTAAATACGATGAAATCTTACAAGTTTGCTTAAAGCAGCCGAAAGATACTCTGTTTTTAATGGCACTAGGACCAACAGCAACTGTACTTGCTGAAGATTTAACAAATGCAGGATATAGAGCTCTTGATATGGGGCATTTCGACACAATATATGAAACTTTCTTGCGAAAATCAGACAAAATCGTACACATTGAAGGTAAAATAGTTTTTAATAAAGAACGAAATAAAAATTATTTAACACCTTGTAAAGACCCAAATTATTATGAACAAATAATTGCTGACCTTCAATAAATTTCTAAAATCTAAATAATAAGCAAAATTGTTTAAATAAAAATAATTGCAAAGAATTACTTGCCTAATTTCTTTGCATAATCAGTATACTCTTTTATAAAATCAATTATATCCAAAGCCAATTCTTTTCTAACATCCAAAGGGGCATTTTTTAAATATTCCATAGCATGAGAAACTTTTATATTTTTATCATACCACCTGCGCATTATGTAGTTATATTGATCGTCCAAAGACATTTCAATATTAAAATCAATATCTTTTAAACGGTCAATAATATAATCTGCACAACGAACCTGAATGTATTCTTCAGCCTTTTCAAGTTTTGCAACAGCTCTGCTTACCACAGGATCAATGTCATACCAACGCTTTTTCATACATTCATAATACTAATTTTTTTATTATCTGTCAATATTTCAAACAAGAGCTTCTTTCTTATTTTTATAAGCTAGAACTGACAAAGATACCTCTTTTTGTATATCTTTAGAAGTTTCTTTCAAATATGAAAAAGCAGTAGAAATCGTTTCATTCTTATCGTACCATCTTGTATATCTACCCTCAATATTGGTTTTAGCTGCATTTTTTATATAATCCATATTTTTATCTTTTTGCTTAATTAAACGAATAATATAATTTGCATAATCCAATTGTGCATCGGGTCCGGCACACTCAATCATACTAATAGCCATGCAAACGTCAGGTTCAATATCATACCAACGCATCTTCAACTCCTTTAATCTATGTACAAATTTAATATGCCCATATTTTTATAAAATTAAACAGTTAAAAAATTTTTTAAATTTTTTGAATTTACATTTTATATAGTGTATAATTTTGGGTATGAAAAAGATTATTGCCTCTTTAATATTAACAGCATTCATTTTCTCACAAGCCGCAGCTTATTGTGAGGTATTAGAAGGGCATGCAGAAAAAACTGACACCTATGAACAACGCTTGCAAAAAGAACTCTTTACCGGGGAAATTGAACACCTTGAAAGAAAAGACATTATTAACATGACAGTTTCTCAAGTTTTAGATAGCAATATTAACATTGAAGGCGATGAATTTTTTGCAGAAGTAACAGATGAAGTAAAAGGGGACAAGGGCGTAATTATTCCTAAAGGAACAATTGCTCACGGGCGAATTACACAAACTGGCGATCCAAAAAGATTAGGGCGCCAAGGTTGGATATCATTAGACTTTGACTATCTTGTAACACCAGACGGTAGAGAAATTCCTATAGAGGGTAAAATGTCTACTAAATTACACCCAGTTGCAGAGGCTTCTAAAATAGTTGCTCAAGATGTAGGCTATACTATAGCAGGTGGAGCTGTTGGTGGATTTCTTGCTCTTAACTGGCTGGGACTTGAAGCTGCAATCGCATCACAGGGTTATACATTAGCCGGTGGAGCTGCAGTTGGAGGTGCAATCGGACTTGGAATGGCTTTAATCAGAAAAGGTAGCGATGTATTAATTGCCCCCGGGGATCAAATTAGAGTAAAGATTAATACATCTGTACCACTGCCTGTATACAAAGAAACTGCACTTATGCAACATGAAATGTTTTATCCGGGGCTTGATATTAATATCACAAATATAAAACATGAAAAAGATCCGTTTGGAGAAGTTAATACAATAACATTAACCGTAATGATATCTAATATGTCTGATAAAACTTTTTCAGGGCTTGATATGGGACTTGTGAATGATTATAATGCAGTATTTAGACCATCAATTTTTGGAGATACAAAATTGATGTTTAAACAAATAAAACCAGGTGACAAATTCATCGGAAATGTATCTTTTGCAGTTGACAATATTGATAGAAAATTTTGGCTTACATTTTATGACAGAAGAACAGGATCAGCTTTAACAAAAATCTCTGTTGACAATGCATACAGAAAAGTCTCTGAAAAAACTAAAAAGAAAAATGCAAGATTGAGAAAGAGAAAAACAAACTTTAAAAAAGAAGAAGATTTGCTTAATGTTCAATAATTGTAACGTTTTTGTTATCTATATATTGAAATATAAAAAGCTTATGTTACAATGTTAGTAATTAGTAGAAATAAAGAAAGTAGAGGGGAATATATGGTGTGTGGCAAACTTGAAATTGATATCTTAAATTCTTTTTGGAATTTGACAGAAAATGACGAAGACAAAGATATTTCTATTCAAGATATAGTTAATGATTTATCTGCAAATGGTATTGATAGAGCTTATACTACAATCAAAACAGTAATGGACAGGTTAACAATGAAATCTATTTTAGTTCGTTACAAAGTTGGTAAAAAATTCTTTTATAAAGCAACAATGACTAAAAGTGAAATGGCTTCAGAAGCTATTAAAACAGTTGCTGAACAATTTTTTAACGGGAATTATGTCGATTTGATTAAATTCGCCGAAAATAAAATTGATAAATTATTAGTGTAATATGGGTGCTTTTGAAGACAGAGTTTTAGTCGCAAATCTGATAAGACAGGTTTTAATTTCTCGTATGTGTGTAAGAGAAGCTATTTTGAGATTTCCGCGTGATACTGAAGATAAAAGTATTCACGCGGCTTATCATGCCCTTGTCCACTATGAAGCTGATGAAGATTTAAGAAATCGGGATAACTCATACAGAGAAGAACAAGACGACTATTTGGAATTCATCGCAAATCTGCTTGAAAGAGGAGAAGATTTACCCGAAAATATTATCAAAAATTACGAAAAATATTATGAATACGCCAATATCCCTCACGAAAAAAATACAAAGGGATTTTTCAAAGGATTTTTGAAATTTTTAAATATTAAAGATAATTAAAAAGGAGAAAATATGAAAAAATTATTAGCACTATTAACTGTTATTATGTTAGCCGGTGGCTGTGCATTTGCAAATACTACAGCTTCTTTAGACGTTCTACCTTTATTTAATTCAAAATCAGAACAACAAAACAGATTGTGGGTTGGAACTTTTCAACTTGCCTGGAATGATTTAATGGACGGAATCGTAAAAGGTCCTGTCAAATTTGAAGAATATAAGTCACCATTAGCAAAGCAATTAAACAAACAGACATTTAAAGCTGATCAGCTTTCAGAAGACTCTTACTACAAGACATACGGGGCTATTTCTCCTGAATTAAAAGATCAAATTGAAACAGCTCTTAAAGAAAAATTCAACGAAACAAGCGGAATTTTAAATTCAATAGATTGGACTCCAGCAAAAGGGAAATACCTTGTTTATGCAATGTTAAAAAAGGATTTTAAATTCTTAACTGCATTTGATAAATTAAAACCTGCAAGATTTGCTCATTCATTTAAAAAAGTTGATTATTTCGGAATCGATAAAAACAGTGATGCAATATTAGATAAAATGGTTCACGTACTATTTTACAACTCATCAAAAGACTTTGCAGTATCAATTAACACTCAAGGAAATGACATCTTGTACTTATACAGAACAAACGATAATAAAAACTTTGAAAGACTATATGCTGACATGTTTATGAAAAAAGCCAAATATGAAGGAAACAAAGAATTCACTAAAAAAGATGAATTAAAAGTTCCAGATATTAATCTTTATAGCGAAAAGTCTTTCGATGAACTTTGTAATCATCCTATAAAAAATACTGACATAACAATAGACAAAGCTCTTGAGACTGTTGAATTTAAAATGAATAATGAAGGTGTAAAATTAAAATCAGAAGCAGCAATCGCAACAACAATGTCAATGCCTATGCCTGTAAAAGAAATGAAAGCCAGAAAATTTAATTTTGATGATACTTTCGTACTATTCTTACAAGAATCTGACAAAGATATGCCTTACTTTGCATTACGTGTAGATGACGTTTCTTTGATTAATAAAACAGGGAAAAATTAAATTATTCAAAAGAAATAAAAAAATAACCGGCTTTAAACGTCGGTTATTTTTTCTTTACATAAAGAATGTTTTGTTGTTGGATTTGTTTGTTGTATAATTTAATTGATGAATTTAGACACAGCCATAGATACATTTTTATCACCAATAGCCGATAAAATTTCAGGGATAATATTTTGTTCAGTCACAATCCACGGAGTAAAGATTGAATTTCTTGTTGCCCTGCTGATGATTGCGGCATTTTATTTTACAATCAGAACACGATTTATCGGAGTTTGGGGATTTAAACATGCTGTTCAATTGATTACAAAAAACTATGAACACAAAGAAATTCGTGTAAAAAAGAAAAAAGGTGAAGTATCAGCTTTTCAGGCTCTTACTGCTACAATTTCAGCATCAGCAGGTATTGGGAACGTTGCAGGTTCTGCAGCTGCAGTATCTATAGGAGGTCCGGGCGTTATATTTTGGATGATTATGGCCGGATTCTTTTCAATGGCATTAAAATTTGCAGAAGTTCTTTTAGGCTTGAAATTTAGAAAAGTTAACCCTGATGGGTCTATCGCCGGTGGACCTATGTATTACATAGAAGGAGCTTTGAAAAATAACAAATATATTGGGAAATTCGCTCCTCATTTATCAAAAATTTATGCGATTTGCTGTATTTTTGCAATGATTGGCGGCTGGAATTTATTCCAAATAAATGCAATGACAACTCAAATTACAGAAGTGACAGGAGGAGATAACAGCTTTTTTGCACACCAAAGCTGGCTTTTAGGATTGATTGTTGCAGTAATAACATACTTTACAATTATCGGAGGAATTAAAGCTATTGGGAAATTCACTTCAAAAGTAACTCCTGTTATGTGTACTTTATATGTTTTAACAGCTTTTGCAGTTTGTATTTACAATATCGGACATGTTCCTCATACATTTGCATTAATTTTAAAAGAAGCATTTCATCCAAAAGCATTAGCCGGCGGATGGATGATGTGCATGCTTTGGGGATTTAGACGTGCAATGTTCGCAAACGAAGCAGGGCTTGGAACAGCGCCGATTGCTTTTTCCGCAGTTAAGACAAACAACCCCGTAGCTCAAGCTTTCATTGCGATGCTACAACCGTTTGTTGATACTGTGATTGTCGGCTCCGCAACTGCTTTTGTAATAGTTGTATCAGGCGAATACCTCCATACATCAGGAATTGCAGGAATTGAATTAACATCAAAAGCATTCGGATCAGTTTGTCCGTTTTTCCCAATTTTGTTAACATTTATGGCAAGCTGTTTTGTGCTATCTACAATGCTTTGCGGCTCATATTACGGAATTAAGGCGTGGAATTATTTATTTGGTGATACAAAATTGACAACTCGAGCTTTTCAGGGTATATATTGTATATTCATTATTGTAGGTTCTGCCATGAACTTTAAAAGTATAATTAATCTATCTGATGCATTTACTTTATTCTTGGCTGTGCCAAACTTAATAGCAGTATTCATGTTATCAGATGTAATAATGAAAGAACTAAAAAGATATTGTAAAAAATATAATGTAGGATTATTTAAAGAGGAGAGAGACGAAAATGAAGAAAGATTGTCTGGAGATAGTAAGATCAAAGTGTAACAACTGCACTGCTTGTGCTCTTGGTAAAACACGTAAAAATATTGTATTTTCAGATGGAAATCCATCAACTGCTAAAGTTGTTTTCATAGGAGAAGCTCCGGGAGAAATGGAAGATGAAACAGGAAGACCTTTTGTTGGTCGTGCCGGACAACTTTTAAATGAATTTCTTGCAGAAGCAGGAATATCAAGAGATGAAGATATTTATATTATTAACACTGTAAAATGCAGACCTCCTGAAAATAGAATTCCTACCGATGAAGAAAAAGCTGCTTGCAGAAAATTTTTAAACGCTCAAATTGATATTATTAATCCAAGAGCAATAGTTCTTTGCGGAGCTACAGCTTTAAAATCTTTTGTTAATCTTGATAAAAAACAGACTATATCAAAAGTTAGAGGTCAATGGATGACTATTAATGTTGATGGTAAAGATTACAAAGCTATAACCATTTTCCATCCATCTTATCTTTTAAGAAACAGATCAATGGCAGATGGTTCTCCAAGAAGATTAATGCAAATTGATTTGAAAAATATTAAAGATACAATTTTACCTGATGTTGATCATTATAATGATGATAACAATGTAGAATTTATGGAATCTAAAGATTTAGCTTTAGTATAGAGTTAAACAAAATATTATAAAAAAGGATGATTAAAAAAATAAATCATCCTTTTTTATTTTATGAAAATGCTTTAAATGATCTTTCAACGTTTTTATCAATAACACTTTTTATAGATTCATATTCTGTTTGTAATGCACTATGTTCAGTATCAAGTTTCTTCAAATCTTGGTCAATTTTTTTATCTTCACTTTCAATTTCTTTTAATGCATTTTCGTATTCAACTTCAGCTTTTGCAATTGCGACTTCATCATCTTGAGAAACTATATCTGAAGCATTAGTATAGATTATTGAAGTCCAATCATAATTGCCCATATTCGGATAGTTTACAGAACCTTTTTCATTATATTGAGCTTGTTCAAGAGTTATAACTCCGTGTTCAAGAGCAAATTCAAGCCACTCAGAATTATTCAATAAAGTTGGGTCAAGCTCTTTATAATGTGTACCTGACTCATCTTTAGTTGTTTCACTTGTACCACCCATACGATACCAAAGATTTTTATACCAATGATATTTAGCATCCGTTTCATCAGGAATTTCCTTTATCGGAACATTATTTATATATTCCTCAAATTCTCCAACTGCACCTTGAGCTGAAGAAACCCATTGTCTGAATTCATTTTGAAAATTTGCATATTCATTATATTTTTCTAAATCTTCTGTGTAAGTTTCTAGTTTTTCAAATCTATCATCATCAGAACCAGCTTCTAATATATCTTCTGCAACAGCAACTAACAGCTCATTAATTAATGATAAATACTGTTGCCCTAACTGTTCATTTGAAAGAACAGTATTACCATTATTATTTGTAATAGATCCGCTTGTTAAACCTCCTAATGTATTATTTACATCAATATGAAGAGCTAATTGATAATACAACTGTTCAAGACTTGCTTTTAGCTCAGCGTTCTCAGATTTTGCCAAGACTTCACGAACATTCATAGGATCATCGCCAGAACCACCGCCAGATGACAATCCAAACATCCCACTAGTATTTGTTATTGTTTCTTCACCTTTTTCTGTTTGGACAGTAATAGTACCGCCATTACTATAATTTGCATCATCTGGATCTTGAGACCACAAATATTGGGACAAAACATGTTCCATATGCCAGATATCATCATTAGATGAAACATATGATGCACCAGTTCTCAGTTTATCAATATTAGTAGCATCCCAACACAAAGGGCTTAATAAATCCTGTGCATAGTCTAATAAATCAGGCTTATCTGCTTTTTCAACATATTCAGGGATACCGTTTAATACATTTACATAATTTTTGAAAATCTCTGCATTATCAGAACTAACTCCCAAACCTGCATTTGTTAATGAATTTAAATATTCACTTTTTAAATTGTTATAATCATCTGCAGAAATATTTGATGGGTCAATACCTGCAAATGAACCAAGATTTGTAATGTAATCTAATTGATTACCATCTTCATCCTGAGTATATTTATTACGATTACTATCATCAAAAAAGTTTTCATAACTATCCCCAAAAATATTTGTCAATGAAGATATATATTCAGGGTTATCAGTTTTTTCGATACCATAAGCATATAAAAAATCTGCCATTGTATCAGAAGCTTCAAAAATTTTGATATCTGAGCCTGCAACTAAAACCTGACCTGCAGTATTTACCATTGCATATTGGTTTTTCAAATCAGCATAGTTTAATATTGTATTTGCAGTTAATGCTTCAGTAACTTTATTACCTGATCCATCATAACTTGTATACATCAACTGTTGACTATTTAAAGCATCCATATATTTATTGCTGGCATCAGTTGATTTATCTGCAAGACGAAGTTTTGAATTAGTTAACATTTGAGAACGTAATTCATTATCAGTCAATCGACTGGTTACACTTAATAATCTAGCTTGTCCTGCTGACATTCCCATAATTGAGTTTCCTTTTCATTAATTTATTTCACATATAATATCGGTATTTAATGGATTTTTCTTTAATCTTTAGTTACTTTTTATAAATAAATTTTACATTTCGTAATATTAGTATATAAATTTAACTTATTTGATGAATTCAGAGTTATTTGATAAAATATAATAATATGATTAAAATTTTAGCGATTTCCGACAGAAAAAATAAATCTGATTATTTCAATACGATTTTTAATAAAAATACGTATGAATTTTCTTGTCTGTCTGATGAAAATCTTATATTTGATATGATTAGTGCAGACGCTCCAGATGTAATCATTATTGATACACAAATTAAAGATTTAAAAAACATCAACAAAAAAATTAAAAATTTATGTCCAAATACTATTATCATATTTTTAATTTCTGCAAACAAAATTGATAAAGATTTAATCAAATACGCTAATGCATTCTTAACAGATGAAATGTCTGAAGATTTTATACTTTCTACCATTAATATAAATATGCGAATGAAAAATTCTCTTGAAATGTTATCAAATTCTAACAAAGATTTGGCTGATAGTTTATATAGATTAAATGCATTATATTCAACAAGTTCTCAATTTTCTGGAACATTAGATAAAGCAAAGCTAATTCAGTATATGATTGAAGGGATGGACAAAGCTTTGAGTTTTTCATTAACTTGTACGCTTTCTTTATGCACGGAAGCAGAACCTGTTTTGATATTAAATTCCCTATATGAACTTTCTGATGAACTTATTGAGGCTCTAAAACTTAGAACTGTTCTCAATTACAACTCAATGTTTGATGGGAAAAATCCTCCTGTTAGCATTAATTCTGACACCTTAAAAGTAGTCAAACAAATCAAATATCCCGCAAGCAGATTTACATTCAGCCTTTTCCGCTTTGATAACATGTTTGCACCGATTAGTCTTGGAGAAAATACGTTCGGATGTGTTGAAATTTTTAAAGAAGCCTCTTTTTCTCCGGATGATGCAACCTGCTTTCAAACAATAGCACAACAAGTTGCACTACCTTTGAAAAGCGCAACTTTATATCAAGAAATTATTGAGGCAAATACAAAACTTGCAAAACTTGAGAGATTGAAATCTGAATTCATTTCAATAGTATCCCACGAGTTACGTACCCCATTAACTTCAATCAAAAATTCTCTTGATATTTTAATGAGCGGACGCTGTGGACAAATTACAGAATCTGCAGACAAATTTTTATCAATGGCTATGAGAAATGTCCAAAGACTATCAGGGATTATAAATGATTTATTAGATTTGTCTAAAATTGAAGCAGGGAAAATGGATTTCAACTTTGCACCAACCAATATTAATACAGTAATTGATTATGTCAAATCAGCATTATCTGAAGTTGCCAAATCCAAAGGGCTCACTATTTTAACAAACCAAGAAAAATCTTTGCCTGATATTAAAGCAGACGCTCAAAGACTAGAACAGGTTTTAACAAACCTTGTTTCAAATGCTATCAAATTTACTCCAGAAAGTAAAACTATTACAATATCATCCAAACTTGCTCATTCTAAAGATATTCAAATTAATGAAAATTTCAAAGACACAGTAAAATTAAAAGACGGGGATTATGTACTTGTTTGTGTCGAAGATGAAGGCATCGGGATAGCAGAAAAAGATTTACTTCACGCATTTGACAAATTTGCACAAATAGAAAATTCACTATCCAGAAAAGCCGGCGGAACAGGGCTTGGGCTTCCGATTGCAAAGCAATTATTAGAAGCTCACCAAGGAGCCATTTGGTGCGATAGTGAGCTTAATAAAGGTTCTAAATTCTACTTTGCTATTCCTGTTACAAATGTTCTTAGCCCCGTGTAATTGTTTATTACAAAATTTTACAATATAGAAGAAGATTTTTGATATGTTATAATGTTTATAGATAACTCAGACTAGGGGAATTTTATGAAAAAGATTTTAATTGTTGATGACGAACAAGATATAGTAGAAAGCTTAAAATTCGTTCTTGAAGCCGCCGATTTTACTTGCTACTGTGCATATAATGGAGAAGATGGTTTAAGACTCGCAAAAGAAATTATTCCTGATTTAATTATCCTTGATGTTATGATGCCGAAAATTAACGGCTACAAAATAAGCAGACTTTTAAAATATGATGCAAAATACAAAAATATACCAATATTAATGGTTACAGCACGTTCTCAAGAAGAAGACAAGCTGATAGGAGAAGAAACCGGTGCTGATGAATATATTACAAAACCTTTTGAACTTGATGACGTAGTTAATAAAGTAAAACAATATTTAAAATAAAATGGAAACAACAGTTACAAATAAAACACTTGAAAAATTAAAATATGACATGGTAAGAGCTGGCCTTGTTCCTTATGAAACAATTGAGCAGGCTGAAGAGGTTGCGAATGCTCAAAATATCAACATTGGACAAGCTCTTATAAATTCAGGAGTAATTTCAGAAGAAGCTATACTTAAATTTTTGGAAGCAAAATTACATATCCCGTATGTTAACCTTGAAGATTACACTTTGGATACTAAGTGCTTGAAATTTATAAATTTTTCTGACGCAAAAAAATATCGTATAATACCGCTTTTCAAAATTGAAGACACACTAACTGTTGCAATGGCTGATCCGCTTGATTTATTTGCTATTGACAAAATAATTGAAACTGCAGAATGCTCAATTGAACCTGTTGTATCTTCAGAAAAAAGTATATTGAAAAAAATTGATGAGTTTTATAAGAAAGATTCTCTTATTGACGATATACATACCCAAGAAGGAATTGATTTTGATTGGAGAGATGAACTTCACAATGAAGATTTATCAGATAATCATATTCAAAAAATTATTACTGCAATTTTAAAACAAGCGATTTTAGAAGGAGTACATGAAGTTACATTCCAAAGCACAGAATCAGGTTTTGGCGTCAACTTCAAAAAAAACGGAGAACTCTTAAATAAGGGAAGTATTCCGCATGTTTTAACATCATCTTTTACAGCAAAATTGAAAACACTTGCAGACCTTGATGCATCTGTAAGCGAAGTTCCACAACTTGGGAAAATATCTTTTAAAGTTGATGACATGAATGTTGTCGCAAGTATCTCAACATTCCCTACAATTATGGGAGAAAGAATTTTTTTAAAAATTTATAAACCTCCAAAACCTTTAAACCAAATTATTAAATCTGAAAAATCTTTAAACTTAATAAAATCAGCTCTTAATATCCCTGGCATAATAATTGTTTGCGGTTCTCCTTTAAGCGGGAAAACACATATTATCTATTCTCTGTTAATTGAAGCTGCAAAGATGAAAAAAAATATTATGACACTTGAAAGTATAGCAAAATATAACTTGAAAGATGTCCATCAATGTGAATTAAATGAAAACGTCGGCTTTAATATGGACAAAGCATCAAGATTTATAGAATTTCAATCTCCGGATATAATCTATCTTGAAGGAATAAAAACAAAGGATTCATTTGATTATTTTTCAAGCCTTGTCTTTGATGACAAAACTATTATAATGGAATTTTTAGCTAACAACATGGAAGATTTAAGATACAAATTATCTTTTTCTGATTTTGAAACACTTAAATCTTTAATTAGCTGCATGATATTTATTCATTCTAAAGACAGTATAGAAGTCTTTTCAAAAGAAGCAGTACAAAAATATTTAGCTTAAATTATTTAATAATATAAAAAATCAGATTAATAAAAAAATCTGCCATCAACATATAAACTGTAGACAAAATGGCAGCCTGAGTTGTAGATATACCAACTTCTTTTGCCCCGCCTCTGGTTTCATATCCTTGAGTTGCACAGACTAAAGAGATTAAAACTCCAAAAACAGACGCTTTTAATAAACTTATATAAATATCTCTTGTTGACATCCAAAGCCAAGCAGAATTCATATATCTGGCAGGGTGCAAATCAATAGTAGCTTGAGCGACAAACATCCCCCCAACAATTCCGACAAATTCAGCTAACAAAACAACCATTGGAACAGTGATTGCAGATGCAATAATTCTTGGAGTAAAATAATACCCGACAGGATCAACTTTCAATGTCTTCATAGCATCAACTTGTGATGTTACCTGCATATTCGCGATTTCTGCAGAAATTGCAGTCCCAGCTCTTGCACCTATTGCAAGAGCAACAAATCCGGGGGCAATCTCTCTTATCATAACAACCGCAATCGTCCCACCGATATAGGTATCAGCCCCGCTCATTAAAAATTGTTTTGCAACCTGAATAGTGATAACAGCAGCAGCAATAAAAGCAATTATTAGAGAAATTGGTAGAGAATCATAACTGATTGCCGCAGCCTGAGCCAGAACAGAAGAAAAACGCACCTGAAAAAGATATTTTAAACTTCTTATTAAATTTTGAACACATAAACCTAAAAATTCTATCAAGTACACCTCGCTATAGCATTACCATAACAACTATAGCATGAAAGAAATTAAACAGAGTAAATTTTATAAAAGTTTACTTATTTAACACATCATTTAGATGCAAAACGTTTTTTATCAGTCAATGTTGTATTATCAAGGTTTGCAGTTTCTATAAACTTCTTCGCGTCGTTAATAGGGATTGCAAATCCTATACCGATATTTGAAATATTGTTATCCGGATTATAGATAGATTGCGAAATTCCAATAACTTCACCATGCGAATTTAATAGCGGTCCGCCTGAACAACCCGGATTTATTGCCGCATCAGTTTGAATTCTGCCTTTAGTATAATCAATTCTTGACACAATACCTGAAGTTAATGTACCTGCAAAGCCAAAAGGGTTACCTATCGCCAATACTTTTTGCCCGACTTTTACTTCTTCTGAATTCCCAAAAGATATTGTTTTCATTGGTTTTTTAACATCAATTTTTAATAATGCCAAATCTTTATTTTTTCCCATCTTCGCAAGAACAGAAGCCTTATAAACTTTGCCGTTATATGTTGTAACATCAATATCTTTAGCGCCTTCTATAACATGAGAGCCGGTTAAAATAACTCCGTCGGAACGGATTACACATCCTGTACCAGCTGAAAATCCATCATCTAAATTTGCGTCAATTGATACAATTGCCGGATTAATTTCTTCGTAAACATTAATATTTACAAGTTCATCCGGTGAAAAACTTTGAGCGCTCACAGGCAACGCAATTATTAAAGATACAATCAATACTCTAAAAAATTTTTTTATCATATCTAATCCTCTCGTAATAATATTATTTTATTTTTCAATATTTATTCATCAGCCTTGAAAAATTTTTTGGGGTTAGTTATTGTAATTATTACAATTTTAATGTATAATTCAGAAAAAAAGTTAATTATAATTAGAAAGGAATTAAACAAAATGAGCAGAATTGATTTATTCAAACAACATTTAACAGAAAAAAGAGCTGTAAAAATTATTGCAGGTATTGACAATTTTGATATCGAAAATATTAAAAAAGTAGTTGCTTCTGCAGAAAAAGCAAACGCTTCAGCAGTTGATATTTCAGCTAAACCTGAAATCATTTCTGAAATTAGAGAAATGACAGACATGCCAATTTTCGTATCTTCAATTGTTCCTGCAGAACTTGTTAAAGCTGTTGAACTTGGCGCAGATGCTATTGAACTTGGCAACTTTGATGTTCTTTACAAAAAAGGAATGTCTTTCTCTGCTGATCAAGTTTTATCATTAGTTAATGAAACTTTAAATCTTTTAGGCGATACAAGAACATTCTTCTGTGTTACAATCCCTGGAGAATTATCTATTGCTGATCAAATTGATCTTGCAAGAAAATTAGAAACTATGGGTATTGATCTAATCCAAACAGAAGGTCACTTCTCTTCATCTCACATTTCTGAAGGTGCTAGAGGTTTGATGGAAAGAGCTGAATTAACTATTTCTAATACAATCGAACTTTCTAGAAATATCGACCTTCCAATTATGACTGCAACTGCTATCAACCCAACAACAGCTCCATTTGCTTTCGCTGCTGGTGCTTCTGCTATCGGTTGCGGATCTTGCATTAACAAACTTGATTCTGACCTTTCTATGATTGCAACTGCTTCAAATCTTGTTGAAATTGCTTCTAGAAATGCTTTAAAAGTTGTTGAATTAGTTTAAGCTTATTTAATGAATAAAAAAAAAGAACTTCCAAAATATTGGGAGTTCTTTTTTGCTATATCTTTATTTATATCCACACATAACATTTATTAACATGTAATGGATTTTTAATATAGTTTAAAATAGAATGTTGTTGTGAAAGGATTATTATGGAACTGATTTTAGACATTTTATATATATATGTTGCGGTATATTCGCTTTATTTTCTTGCTCTGGCTATCAGAAATCTTAATGACAAGCCATTTAAAATAGAGAAAAAGTACTCTCAATATGCAGACAAAGACAACATCGCAGTTGTTATATATGCAAGAAACAATAAAATTACTCTCGAAAACCTGATTAAAGAATTAAAAATGCAAGATTACCCTATCAACAATTTCAGAGTTTTCGTAATATTGGATAACTGCTCTGACGGATCTGAAAAATTGTTCCTTAATGAAAGTTTCGTTAACCTCATAAATATAAAAGATGTTGGAACTGTTGGAAAAGATCAAGCAGTTTCTATGCTTGTCGAAAGGCTTTCTAAAGATGAAAGTATTGATTCCTATGTATTTTTAGATGCTGATAGAAGTATACCGACAAACTTTCTTACAACTGTAAACTCTGGACTTGTTAATAACAGTGCTTTAAGTGGAGAAACACTTATTTTGACAGACAATTTAGGGCCTGTTGATAAAATTAAAGCTGCTTATCAAAAATATCATATGAACTTTATGAGAAAAGCACGCTCTTTATTTGGGCTTGCGGCAAGTGCTGATTCCGGAGTTTTTGTTATAAAAAAAGCTATTGTTGATGAAATCGGATGTGTTGACTTTAAAGATATTAATGAAGAACTTAAATACAGTATGCTTTTATCTAAAATCAAATGTCCGTGCACTTTCAATCCAAATATACAAACTTATGTCGATACTGCGGATTATGATTTTAGAAAACCGAGATTATCTGCAAGAATAGAGCTTTTCAAAAACTGTTTTTCTCAAATTTGGTCTAAAAACTTTATCTTTGCAGAACATACTTTTTCATTACTAAATCCAAATATTTGGATGGTTCTAATCATTTATGCCGCAGTATTGAAACATTCTTACAGATATTATTTCTTTGTAGATTTCAGAATTGTTCTTTTAACATTCTTAATTCTTGTTGCAGGTTTTGGAATAAGCTTGATTAACTCAAAGTTAAGATTCAGAGAGATACTTCTTTTGTGCTTGTATCCAATTTATTCATTATGCCATATAATTAAGAACCTCCCGCCAATCAGAGTTATCAGAAATAAAATTTCACAAAAAGAAGAATCAACAGAAGGATTAGAAAAGCTTACGATAGAAGCTTTTGTTATGAACTCTTCTGGGCGTGAACTCCCTTGTAAATTGGAATTTATTTCAGATTCAGGACTTGCGAAAATCAAATTTATGTATAAAAAAAGAAAATTCGTAACATCTAAACACTTAAGAATGATTGATTCTTTGCAGGAATTAAGAGAAAAACTTGATGATTATGGATTTATCTTAAAAATATGCTGTTGCTGCAAATACTTTACATCAAATGTTGATGGCACAACAAATATGCTTAAAGGTTTTTGCCACAGCGATTATCCAAGCCCTTCATTAAAAGAGCCAAAACCTACTTTGGTATGGAATTCTTGTACTGATTTTGAGCCGGCTAAATTTAATAATATGATTGATGAAATGGTTAATGAACAAAACTCTCAGGTATAATTTCATTCAACATATAAAAAGAGCCGCAAACTACCTTTAAATAATCTTTTGGTAAACAATCAAGAGATTTAAATTGATGTGACGGAAAATCACAAGCAGCTTGGAGTTCTTCAACTGTACAAGAATTTGGGTTATTAAAATGATAAAAATATATTTCATCACCTCTCGAAAATAATATTTCCATCATTTTTTTATAATCTTTATTCTTTAAACATCCAAAAACAAAACAACGTTTTTTATTAGGATAATAAGTATCTAAACTTTCCCTTAAAGCCATAGCCCCATTTGGGTTATGAGAAGCATCAACTATCAAATCATCACGACAAAGCTGAAAGCGACAAGGATTTTTAACTTCTCTAAGCGCTTCTTGAATAATATTTTCTGATATTTGAGGGAATAAATACCTTACAGCAGACAAAGCCAGAGATAAATTTTCTTGCTGACAAGAACCTTTTAATGATAAATTTGTCGTATCTTCAAAAGGTGTTACAAGTACAAACAAAGAATTACATTCATCTGTTTTATCTTTAATTTCTTCATATCCTTCACAAGTAAAAATCGGGCAATTAGGCTTTATTATACCGGCTTTTTCAAATGCGATTTTGGATTTTGTATTTCCAAGCCGTTCTGTATGATCCAAATCAATGTGAGTAATGATTGAACATAAATTCTTTTTTATAACATTAGTCGCATCAAAACGACCACCAAGTCCGGTTTCTAAAACAGCAACATCTACAGAATTATCCGCAAAATATTTAAACATTATAGCTGTTAAAATTTCAAACTCAGTAAGGTGAATATTATTTTCATCAGCCAAATTACAAATTTCAAAAAGATATTTAGTAAAATCATCTTTTGAAATATCACTGTTATTAATTTTTATTCTTTCTGTATATTCAAAAATATGAGGACTTGTATAAAGTCCTGTTTTTAAGCCTGCTTTAGTCAAAATTGTAGAAATTATTGAACATACAGAACCTTTTCCATTAGTCCCTGCAACGTGGATACATTTTAATGAGTCTTGAGGATTTCCAAGCAAATTTAATATGGCAGAAATTCTATCAAGCCCAAGATTTATATAAAATTTTCCTTGCGATGTTAA
>CALVGY010000013.1 GCA_944327215.1 Candidatus Gastranaerophilales bacterium
TTCTTTATGCAAATCTTTCTAAAAATGGGTTTAGTGAATTTGCGGTCGGAACAGCTTTTGGGCCTTTGCTTTTTGAAGGTGTTTATTTTGTTATGATGGGGAAGTTTTCTTTTATCGTTTTTATAATGTCTTTGGCTGTTGTAATGTTTACTGTTGGTCTTTTGTATGTCCATACATTGTTGGATTTTGAAGGAGATATGGCTTCTCATAAGAGAACTCTTGCTTGCAGAATTGGGGATAAAAATTTAGCGTTAAAAGGTGTTTTTATCGTGTATGGTCTTGGGTATTTACTTACACTTTTACTTTCTTTTATGTTGAAAAATTATTTTATCTTACTTACTTTTCTGCTTATACCTCTTGTTTTTGATATGTATAATTCTCTAAAAACATTTACTTGCGGAGATGATGTGAAAGAATTTTTCTTTAGGTTATTGAAAGCTCGAAATTTAATGGTTTATTATTCTTTGTTAATTACTCTATTTTTACTATTTTAATTTTAATTTAATTATGTTATCCTAAATGTATAAGAAGGGACATCAATGGATAGCACAAATCAGTTATTAAAACCTGTTAGTACAAAAATTAATGAAGAAGGAAATCTTGAAATCGGTGGATGTGATTTGGTAAAGCTTGCCGAAACATATTCAACACCTTTGTATGTTCTTGATGAACAAACATTGAGAGCTATTTGTAAAGATTATAAAGATGCGTTTAATGCTTATCCTAAAATAAATATGATGTTTGCATCAAAATCTCTTTGTACAATGGCAACCTCAAAACTCCTTTTTGATGAAGGTTTTGGATTTGATGTTGTATCTTCAGGCGAAATTTATACTGTATATAAAGCCGGTGTTGATATGTCAAAAGTCTTGTTTAACGGTAATAACAAGTCTTTTGATGAATTGGCTCTGGCTATTGAATTAGGTGTTGGAAGAATTTCTGTTGATAATTTCTTTGAGCTTTCTTTATTAAATGAAACAGCTAAAAGTCATAACAAGATTGTTAATATTTTGCTTAGAATTACCCCTGGTATTGAATGCCATACACATGAATATATTCAAACAGGGCATTTGGATTCAAAATTTGGGTTTGATTTAACTCAAGTTGATGAAGCTGTTGAATTGATTTTGAATGAATACAAAAATTTAAAACTTCATGGACTTCATGCACATATAGGTTCTCAGATATTTGAAACTTCTGTATATTCAGATGAAATCGAAATTTTGGTTAGAGAACTTGCTAGACTCGATGAAAAATTTGGCTTAAAACTTGATGAAATAAATATTGGCGGCGGTTTAGGTGTTAAGTATACTAAAGACGATTGCCCTCCATCTGTTTATACGATTGCTGAAATTATTATAAACAAGTTAAATGACTGTATTTCAAAATATCAAATAGATGCGCCTTCTGTATTTTTAGAACCAGGGAGAAGTATTATTTCAACTTCTGGTGTTACTCTATATACAATAGGAAGTTCAAAACAAGTTCCAAAAGGCAAAAAATATGTTGCAGTAGATGGTGGTATGGCAGATAATCCAAGACCATCTATGTATCAGGCTGAATATGTCGCAGAAATTGCTAATAAAAAAGAAAATGTATCTTCAAAAAAAGTTACAATAGCAGGCAGATTTTGTGAGTCTGGTGATATTTTGATAAAAGATATAAATTTGCCTGAACCTGAAGAAGGTGACATATTGTGTGTTTATAATACAGGTGCATATAATTATTCAATGGCATCAAATTATAACAGAGCCCAAAAACCTGCTATGGTACTTGTAAATAATTCTCAATCTGATATTATAGTAAGAAGAGAGACTCTTGATGATTTAATTTTACACGATGAAATTCCTGATAGGTTAAGAAATAATGATTAATGATATTTTTATTTATATTTTAAAATATATCGAAGCTTTGAAAATAAGTTTTAACTGGACAGATTTTCTCCAGATAGTTTTTCTTGCGGCTTTATTGTTATTTTTATACCGTAAATTTATTAAAAATACATCATCTGAAAAATTTGTTAAGGGACTTTTAATCCTTGTTTGTGCTTGGATTTTTAGTGAAATTTTATTGATGGTTGATTTGAAAATAATCGGGATGTTTTTAAAAGGTATTGTTACTTTGGTATCTTTAAGCTTGATTGTTATATTCCAGCCGGAATTAAGAAGATTTTTAGGATTTTTAGGTCAGGTTGATTTTATAAGCAGATTATTTAATTCAAATAATAATAAGCCTAAAGAACAAAAAATTGATGTTGTAAAAGAACTTATAGAAAGTGTAAAATTTTTATCAAAATCACATACCGGAGCATTAATTGTATTCCAGAGCGATTTGAGCAATACTTATACAGATGTTGGAACAATTTTGAATGCTGATTTATCAACAGAGCTTATTTTAACTATATTCCATCCAAATACTCCTTTGCATGATGGTGCAGTAGTAATTAATGGAGATAAAATTATCTCTGCAGGTGTTCTTCTTCCACTGACTGAAGATCCGAAATTAAGTTGGAAATATGGTACACGCCATAGAGCTGCAATTGGAATGTCTGAAGTGAGTGAAGCTGCTTGTCTTGTTGTTTCAGAAGAAACTGGAGATGTATCAATTGCAATTGATGGAAGTCTCAAAAAATATGAGGATTTAGTTACTTTAAAATCTGATTTGGAAAATATTTTAGGCTATAAGGAACAAACTGAAGAAGATAAAAGAACAATTTTTAAGATTAATAACTTTATGACAATAAAGAAAAGTGTCGAAAAAAAATAAAGAAAGTAAAAAGAAATGCCCGAGAGAAAATTAACTAAAAAAGAATTATTTTTTTCACTGTTAAATAAACTATTTTTTCTAACAGTTGGGCCTTTTATTGCAGCATTTGCTCTGGAAGTTTTTTTAGTTCCTAATAATATAATTGATGGTGGAATTGTTGGTATATCAATCATTGTAAGTTATCTAACAAAAATAAATTTAGGTCTTTTGATATTTGTTATAAATATTCCTTTCTTCCTTCTTGCTTTTAACAAAATTGGGAAAAAATTTGTATTACAAACTTTTTATGCAATTGGAATGCTTTCTTTAGCATTGAATATTTTTACAACACATCATTTACCGACTACAGATGACTTATTACTGTCAACAGTTTTTGGCGGAATAATATTAGGTACAGGGGTTGGTCTTGTTCTTAAAAATGAAGGTTCGCTTGATGGTACAGAAATTATGTCACTTGTATTATCCAAAAAATTTGGTTTTTCTGTCGGCGAGTGGATAATGCTTTTTAATATTTTTATTTATGGCGCTGCAGGATTAGTCTTTGGCTGGAATAGAGCAATGTATGCAGTTTTAACTTATTTTATTGCTTTTAGAATAATTGATGTTGTATTAGAAGGTTTGAATTCTGCAAAATCTATTGAAGTTATAAGTGATAAAGCTGATGAGATCGGTAGAGAATTAATCGAAAAATTAGATATAAGTGTTACATATTTGCATGGAGTTGGCGGATATTCTGGTACTCAAAAGACAATTATATATTGTGTAGTATCAAGATTAGAACTTGCAAAAATGAAAGAGGTTATAAAAAGTATAGATAAAAATGCATTTATAACAATTGTAGATGTTCATGAAGCTTATGGCGGAAGAATTCGCGGAAGACAACGATAAGTTAACAATTGGACTTTTTGTTAAAAGTATAGTATTATTATATCAAGTTTTTATTAATAAAGGACAGAAAAATGGCAAAAAATGTAGATACAGTACCAATAGAAGTTTGCATATTAACAGCGGATCATGATATTAAAGGTGTTGTTCATGTTTCTAAATATACAAATACAAATAGAGAATTAACAGATCTTTTGAATGACAGGGAACGTCGTTTCTTAGCTGTAACGAATGCAGAAATTTATCCTCGCAATGCAAATCAATCTCCAAGAAAGTATAATTTCTTGGAAATCCATATGGATTATGTTCTTATGGTTCATCCGTCTTCTCAGGCAGTGTTCCAAGAATCTGGAAGAACTCAGGAAGATATTTCAAGATTTAGGGAATTAAGACTGAAACTTAATCAAACAAAACCATTTTAGGTTTTTATTAAAATTTTTTCAAATAAAAAAATCCGCAATATAACTTGCGGATTTTTTATTCTATATATTAATGATTATTTTTTATATTTTGATAGAAGATTTGAAGTATGAGTAATATTTTCAGATTTAGCAGTATTTTCTTTAGTGTCTGTATTTAACTGTTTGTCGTTATTTTTTTCTGTTCTATTTTTATTTTTTTTATTATCTAATTTTTGATTCATTTTAACTTCAACTTTCTGAGCAAGTGGAGTTGCAATAAATGGAACGATTATGCGTTTTGCAATAATAGTTGCGGCTGCTAATTCTGTGATAAATTTAAATGTTTCAAGACAATCTTTTCTAATTTCATTGTATTCTTTTCTAATTTTAATTTTTCTAGAAATTGGAAGATTTGCATCTTTTTGTTGTTTTCTTATTTTTGTTGCAATCATTTTGATTACTTGACCACCTTTATCAAATGATTTATCAAAAATTTTATTAAATAACGGTTCATTTAATTTCCTCATTCCAAAGAATAAAGCAAGTTGTGCGACAATCATTAAAATCCCGTTTGTTAAGTCAAGTGCTGCAACGAATTTCCTTTTGTCTTCTGGAATTTTATCGTTGTGCAAACTTTGATTAACATACATGTAACAACCTATACCGTCTTTCCCTACAACAGAAGCTATTGTTGAATATGCAATTGCTTTGTCAGGATCTTTTTTAAAGTAATTACAACATTTTTGTACAGGTTTAAATTCTGTTACTTTCCCAATTATTTTAGAGCTTACGGAACCGACTTTACTCATTATTTGCCACCTCCGTTCTCAACTTTTTTTGAATCATCTTTTTTCTTACCTGAAAGTTTAGGGAAGAAAAGATCCATAAATCTAGGATAAACCCAGTTTAATGCAGTACAACTTATTGGAAGTGTAATACAAAGACCTATTGCAATTTTTGATATTTGGTTAAAGCCTTTGTATCGTTTTTCAATAACATTTTTGTACCCTTTAGTTATATCTTTGTATATCTTTTTCAATAATTCAGATGTATTTGATTGGAATGTTTCTGTTTCTGCAAATTTTTTGTTCAACCTGTAATCTGATTCATCATAGTGACAACTATTTGCTAATGTTTTAATTACGGATTGGATTTTTTCTTCTGTAACATTTGAAAAATCAGTTATTTTTGCATCATTTAACTTCTTAATTATCTCGTCAATAGCTTTATTTGTTTCTTTCATTTTCCCGAGGTAAGTTTCTGGCGTAAAATTGCCATTGCAAGTAGTTTTAATTGTTTCTATACGTTCAAGAGTTCTTTGACAACGGCTTGCTCTAAAGTGTTCAGAAGTATTTATGATTCCGTTAAGAATTGTTTCTACATCCGGATTATTTCTTTTGGATATCTCTTTTGTTAAATAGTTTGCAATTTCTTTTTCGTCTTTAGGAAGTTTTTCAAATATAGCTTTGAATGTTTCTTCATTATTTACGAGCATAGTTGCTCTTTTTTTATAGAATTCAAGTCCTTTATCACTTGTTTTTAAATTTTTTGCATCTTCAATGTAATTTTCTATAATTTTATTTATAACTTCTGCAGTAGTTTTATTATCAACGGTTCTGTCACCGATATGAATTTTGCCAGTTTCTTTTAATTTAAGCGCAGTTGTGTTAATTTGTTCTGCTTCTTTTGCTTTTACAAGTTTATTGACCTCTTCTTGGAAAACTTTTTGGTTTTCAAATTTTTTACCTTGAGCTTTTAAATCTTTTTTAATTTGTTTTTCTATATATGAGCTTTTATTCAATGTGCTTTGATCCAATGCAAGCCATAAATTTTTGGCATAATTAGGGTTATTAAATAAGATTTCTAATCTTTTATCAATTGGTTTTAGAATACTTGTTTGGATTAAAACTGCCAAAACAGCTGATACAGGTTGCCTCATTGCGGTATATTTTTTAGTATTTTCTACATCTTCTTTTTGTTCTTTTGTTGCACCTTTAGGAGCTTTAACAAATGGGTTGTATGCAATAAATATAGGAGCAACTGCGCCTGTTCCTAATGCTGTAATTAAAATTCCGCCAATCTCTCCTTTTAACCATTTGAATTTATCCATGATTTTTAATGCTACTTTGTCAGGAAGCTCTTCCATAATTTCATTTTTCAAGCTCCCAGTGAAATGCTGTTTTGTTGCAGCCGAATAATTTTTTAACTGCAATCTTGGCGCAGAATAATTTTGATTAATTTTATCTATTTTCATTTTTCTACCTACATATCACTATGAAATCTTCTTCTATATATATAGAGGATTGAACATAATAAAAATTGCTAGTCATGTCCTGGATTATTAAGTTTTGTGAATTTAATTATTGCCCAATTCCCTTTACCCTCAATACGAGTAATTGTAAGGTTTTTAGCCATATCAATAATTGTTTTGTTTTTTAAATACGAAAATACCAGAAATAATAACGGTTCTTTTTCATATATAGCAGGATTTTGTGCTATTTGTACAAGCTCTTTAGGATTTATAAACGATACGCTGTTTAATACAATAATAGCAACGCTTTGTCCCGGTTCAAGTTTATTATATATTGTTTGTTGGAGTTTATTTTCAAAATACGGGTTTTTATAATTTGCGAATATATTTTGGTATAAATTTTTGCCGTTTGTATATATATCATTATAAGTGTGGTTTTCAGCTATATATTTAGGGAAATTTCCTTTATTTATAGAAACTACTCTATAGTCCGAAAAATCAAAGTATTTTGTAAAACGGTTTTTCGCATAATATTGAAGAAAGATTATATCACCCTTTTTCAATTCAGCATTATTAAGTAAATCTGCAACATTTTTATGACCTTCAATACGTCTCATTTTTGGTGCTGAGTATGGAGATTTAATTATATACCATATGGAGATTACACAGTATATTATAATTAAAGTGTTTTTTATCCATTTTTTATTAATGGAAGTTAGACCGCAGCATGCCAGCAAAATAAGTATAGGATAAATTTCGATTGAATATTTGGTAATAAAAACTAATTTTCCTGATATTGATGCTGCGGTTAATACGATTATTGTTCCAAGTGCAACAAAGAATAATCCGAGATTAAAGCGATTTTTAATTATGGCTTTGCCAATACAAAATATTGCAATTATAGATGGAATGAACATATAAATTGCAAGTTTTGGCATATAAAATAAATTGTCAGGAGAGTTTGTAAGGTTTGTTAGCACCGGAGAAAAATAATCTGTGAATAAAAATCCAATTTTAGCTGCAGAAAAATGTCCCCACCATTGTGAAAATGAGCGAGTAAGAAATATTTTAATAACAAGAGGTGATAAAATTAATCCTCCTGCAGCAATGGAAATCCAAATTTTGTTTATAGTGTTTTTAAATTGTTTATACAAATTTATGCTAAGAAATACAAGATTAAAGAAAACGAATACAAAGCCAATTGTATGTGTAAAAAGAATCATAAAGTTGCATAATGCATATATGATAAAGTTTTTTTTATTCGGGTATTTTATAGCTTTGATAGTGTATAGCAGTGATAATGCAGATAATAAAAACAGGATTGAATAGAGCCTTACTTCTTGAGAATAATAAATTAAGAAAGAACTGATTGCAGTTATTCCTGCACATAAGTCGGCGGTATAATCATCTCTTTCTTTCCCGACAAGATACATAATAGGTATTGCAATAACACCTGCAATTACTGATGTAAGTCTTAAGAGCAAGTCACTTTGACCAAATAGTGTCATAAAAAATTTCAGATATAAGTAATAAAATGGCATGTGACATTGTGATTTAACAGCATCAATAAATCCATCAGAAAATGGAGTTGCGGCTATCATATAGCTGACATATTCATCATTCCAAAGACCATCGGCCTTGTTAATACAAATTAACCTTAAAATAAGGCCTAAAAGTGTTATCCCTAATATCCAAAAATGTTTTTTCACGATTGTCAAAATCCCTATTTAATTATATAATAAAAATGAAATTTTAAAAGAGGATAGTTATGAAGCTGATAATTCAAATCCCATGTTATAACGAAGAACAGGCATTACCTGTTACATTAAATGCGCTTCCCAAGCATATTGATGGAATTGATGAAATAGAGATTTTAATAATAGATGATGGTTCTAAAGATAGAACAGTTGAAGTTGCCAAACAATTTGGGGTAACTCATTTTGTTGATATGGGACACAATTGCGGTCTTGCAAAAGCTTTTAGCGCGGGAATAAAAAAAGCATTGCAGCTGGGAGCAGATATTATAGTTAATACAGATGCCGACAATCAATATTGTGCTGATGATATTGAAAAAATTGTTAAGCCTATTTTAAATAAAGAAGCTGATATTGTCATAGGTTCAAGGCCTGTATCTAAAATAAAACATTTTTCTTTAATGAAAAAGTTCTTACAAAAATTAGGTTCTTGGGTTATGCGTTTAATCAGTTCGACATCAGTAGAGGATGCCCCAAGCGGATTTAGGGCTTTTTCAAGAAATGCGGCTTTGCAATTAAATATATTTGATAATTACACTTATACTCTTGAAACTATTATTCAGGCAAGGGCAAAAGGTTTGCAATTATTGTGTGTTCCAATTAATGTAAATCCTGATTTGAGAGAATCAAAGCTTGTGAAAAATGTATTTGATTATGTAAGGCGTTCGATATTTACAATGGTAAGAATGTTTATTATATATCGACCATTTAGATTTTTTGCACTTTTAGCTTGCTTATTTTTCTTACCGGGAGCATTTTTAGCTTTGCGATTTTTATGGTTTTATTTTACCGGAAGTGGTACAGGACATGTTCAATCATTGATTTTGTCTGCTATTTTAATTATTACGAGTGTTCAAATCGGTGTAATCGCTGTGCTTTCAGAATTGTTTTCTATAAACAGAAAAATCTTAGAAGATATTCAAAATCGCCTAAAACAGCAAGACTTGAAAAAAATTTAGGAAGTTATAAAATATGTAGAGATTAACTAAATAAATATAAGGTGTTTTTAATATATGGAAAAATTGGAATATATTTCAAAAATAAAGGATTTCTTTACATCTTCACAAGTTGTAAAAGTTTTATCTTTTGTTGCATTTACGATTTTATTAACTGCGATAATTGCATCTCAGAATTTCTTTTTTCAAAATATTATAGAAAATGGGATAAGCAAACGTGATATAATTGCTCAAAAGACTTTAATCGTTGAGGATGTAAAGCGTACAGAGCAGCATAAAAAAGAAGTTGCGCAAAAAATAGAACCTATAATGGCTCCTGCAGAAGATGATTTTATAAAAGGTAATTTACAAACTCTGCAATCTTCAATTATGCAAATCCGTCGTAAAGATGCTGCAGATTCTGTAAAACGCGAAGAAATCGGAATATTATTTGATTTATCTGACAATTCAAAAAGAGATTTTATAATCAATTATCTTTTAAAGGCTGATGATAACAGCCTTCATGAAGCTTTTGACAAGTCAACATTAACTCTTACAAATATTTTGCAAAAGGGTATTACAGAAAAAGATTATGAAAAGGATAATATAGACAAAGTTATATTAAATAATCTTGTCTCAAATGTATCAAGGCGTCAGGTATCTGTTATAACTGCTTTATTAGAGCAAGTTATAGTTCCTAATTTGGTAGTTGACGAGTTTGCAACGGAAATTGCAAGAAAAAATGCACAAAATTCTGTAAAGCCTTATGAAGTAGTTTTTCAAAAGGGTGACAAAATCTTATTTGAAGGTGAACCTGTTACAAGATTAAAGCGTGATGCTCTCCGTCAGGCTGGTTATAATGTATATGAACTTAATTGGCAAGGCTTGGCAGCTATATATATTATTGTATTTATAGCTACAGCATTATTCTTGGGATTCATGAAAATATTTGAAAAAGATTATATGGAGCCAAGATATCTTTCTTTATCCGCAGTTTTATCTATGTTTTTAGCATTGATAGGGGTAATGCTTCCGATAGGTTTTTCTCCCTATGTAATACCTGTTACGGCATATTTAATGCTGATGTCTATATTTACAAATCCGCGAGTTGCACTTGTAGCTTCTGTAATGATGTTATCTGTTATGGTTATTGGATACCAATATAATATTCAATTTGTAGTTACATTTGTGTTGCTTACTATATTTTCTGTAATTTTAATGTCACAGATAAAATATGCTAAACGTGTTGATTTGATAAAAATAGGCTTTAATATTTCTATTGCCGGTGTAATTATAGTTTTAAGTATTTATATTTTAGAAAAATGTTTGATTGACGTTGATAATGTTTTAATCTTGAAAGACTTATCATTTATATTTTTAAATGGTGTTGTAAGCTCTATAATAACCTTGGGTTCATTGCCTTTATTTGAAAGTGCTTTTAAAATAATTACATCTTATGGCCTTGCAGAATTGGGCGATCATAATCAAAAACTTTTGAAACGTTTACAGATGGATGCTCCGGGAACTTATCATCACAGTTTAATGGTTTCAAATTTGTGTGAAGCAGCTGCTGAGGCAATCGGTGCAGATCCAATTTTAGCAAGAGTTGGGGCTTTATACCATGATATCGGGAAATTAAAAAGACCATTATTCTTTGTAGAAAACCAATCTTATTTTTTGATTGAAAATCCGCATAACAAATTTACGCCTAGAATAAGTAAGATGATAATTACGGCTCACCCAAAAGACGGAATTGAAATTGCTAAAGAATATCATCTTCCGCAAGTTATTCAAAACTTTATTCTTCAGCATCATGGCGAAGGTTTAGCAAGTTATTTTTATAATCAAGCTGTAAAAGAAGAAGGTGCTGAAAATGTTAAAGAAGAACAATTCAGATATACAGGGCCTAAACCAAACACAAAAGAAACAGCAATATTAATGATTGCTGATGCTGTTGAATCTGCTGTCCGCTCTTTGAAAAATCCAACTCCTGAAGAAATAGAAGCTATGATAAATAAAATTATAGTAGAAAGATTAAATGACGGACAATTATCTGATAGTCCTTTGACTTTAAAGGATATAAAAACAATTGCATCAACATTCTCAAGAATTTTGCGAGGAATGCAGCATAATAGAATTAAATATCAAGAAAATTTGGCAGAAGAACTTCAAAAACAAAAAATTAATATGCCGGCAAAACTTTTAGATGAAGACTTAGAAAATAAGATTAAACAGCTAGAAGGTGACAAGAAGCCTGACGAGGGTAAAAATGCCTAATTTCAATATATTTAGTGAAAATATTTATGAAAGCTGGGAAGTAGATGAAAAAAAATTTGTAGATACTGCCCGTAATATTCTAAAATATTACTTGTCATTGCCGGATGTATATGAGAAATGTTGTTTAAACGGTTTTGATTATGATACTGTTTCATTTGATTTTTTATATTGTGACAGTGAAAAAACTCATCAAATAAATAAAGAATACAGATATAAGGATTATCCTGCAGATATTATAACATTTGCAATATTTGCTGATAGTGATGACAAATTTATATTTGACGGGGAAATTAATCTCGGAGAGGTTATAATTGCTTTGGATAAAGTTATTGAAGAAGCTGCTAAAAAAAATGTTACCAAAGAATATGAGCTTTCTTTTTTAATAAGCCATGGCATATTACATCTTTTGGGATTTGACCATCAAACAGAAGAAGATTATAATTTTATTATAAATTTACAAAATAATGCGCTTGAAAGTATAGGCTATGACAAAGTTTAAACAGCAAGGATTTACAAATACATTTAAAAATGCTCGCAAAGGTATGCGTCTTGTATTGAAATCAGAAAGGAATATTCGTGTTCATTTTTGTATTGCAATGGCGGTTTTAGCGCTTGCTATAGTTTTAGATTTTAGCATAGAACGTATGTGTATATTATTATTGACTATTGCATTTGTAATTGCGACAGAGATGTTAAATTCTGCGATAGAATTTTCATTAGATGCTGTGTTTCATAATAGGTATTCAAAACTTGTTGGGATGGCAAAGGATATATCTGCCGGGGCTGTAATGTTTGCATCTGTTGTTGCGATAATTGTGGGTGTTTTACTTTTTGGTTCTGCTTTTTTGAATATTATCCCCCACTAAGTAAAATTTTGTGATATATTAATCTTATAATGACGGAAATTTTAATATTATATGTTTTATTAAAACGTGGTTTAACTATGTATGCAGTGCAAAAGCATATAGAAGATATTTTTGCACCTTATACAAAGCCAAGTTTTGGGGCTTTGAATCCTGCATTAAAACGGTTAGTTGAAAAAGAGTGCTTGTCT
This sequence comes from Candidatus Gastranaerophilales bacterium, assembly GCA_944327215.1. Classification (GTDB taxonomy): domain Bacteria; phylum Cyanobacteriota; class Vampirovibrionia; order Gastranaerophilales; family Gastranaerophilaceae; genus Stercorousia. Next base: position 12,324 of record CALVGY010000013.1, read on the forward strand.
GCAAGAAAAATGATATCTGATGGCGGGAAATTATCTGTTTACTATTCAATTACAAAACAAGGAAAAGATGAATTAATCCGTTTAATATTAGAAGATTTAAGTGATAATCCTTTACAGTTTTATTCAAATGCCAGAATAAAACTTGCTTGTGCAGATATTTTGTCAATTGAAGAAAAGAAAAGACTCTTCTTTAATATAAAATCCAGAGCGATGCAATTTAAAGTTCAGGCACAAAATATATTGAATGATGAGTATACTCATACAAATTTTTATCAAAAAATAATCTTAGATAATACCGTGTGTGACTTGTCAAATTTTATAACAATAGTTGAAGGATTGGAAAAAGATAATGCCGGCAATAGTTAGTGAAGTTTTAAAGGGTTCTATCGCAGAAGAGCTTGAAATTCAGCCAAAAGATGAAATCGTATCAATTGATAATACTGAAATGTCAGATATGATTGATTATAATTTTCTTTGTAAATCTGATTTTTTAACTATTGAGGTAAAAAAGTGTAATGGTGAGACAGAAGTTATCGAAATAGAAAAAGATTTTGATGAAGATTTGGGAATTGTTTTTGAAAGCGCAGTATTTGATCGAGTTAAACCTTGTTTAAATAAATGTATTTTTTGCTTTGTAGATCAGCAACCAAAGGGATTAAGAGATACTTTATATGTAAAAGATGATGATTATAGACTTTCTTATCTCCAAGGGACTTATATTACGCTTACCAATTTAACAGACAAAGATAAGGATCGTATAAAAAGAATGCATTTGGGTCCTTTTTATGTTTCTGTTCACACGACAAACCCTGAATTGCGTGTAAAAATGCTTAGAAATCCAAATGCTGGTAAAGCTTTAGAAAATTTGAATTGGTTCCGTAAAAATAAAATTCCATTTCATGCGCAAATTGTTCTTTGCCCCGGATATAATGACGGAGAAAAACTTGAAAGAACATTATCTGATCTTGCAAAATTAAAAAATACAGTACTTTCTGTTGCAATTGTACCTGTTGGGGTTACTCAATTTAGAAAAGAGGGTTTGAAACGTGTTGATAAAAAATGTGCAGAGCAAACTCTTGAAATTGCATCAAAATATAAGCGGGTATGTTGTTCTGATGAGTTTTTTCTTCTTGCTGGGAGAGATATTCCACCTTCAAAATATTATGGAAGTTTTTCGCAATTAGAAGATGGTGTAGGAGCTATCAGGCTTTTATTAGATGATTTTAAATCAAGAAAGCTCCCTAAGGCATTAAACAAATCGTTAAGAATATCTTTTGCAACAAGTTACGCGGCAAAAGATGCGATTGAAATAATTGCAAAAGATTTGAATAAAATAAAGAATTTACAAGTAACAGTCAACCCTGTAAAATCAGATTATTGGGGACAGGATATAACTGTTGCCGGGTTAATTACGACAGATGATTTGATAAGGACAGTAAAAGATTTGGATACTGATCTTGTTATAATCCCATCTGTAATGTTAAGGCCTTATTCTCAGGACTTTTTGGATGGGAAAACATTGGATTATGTCAAAAAATCGACCAATAAAGAGTTTTTTGTTGTAAAAGACATATATTCAATGGGTGAAATTGTTGAATATTTAAAAAGCCTTTCGTAAGAAAGGCTTTTTAAGATAAGTTGTGATATAAGATATTATTAATATCTTTCCAAATATCTGTCGATTTCCCATTGAGAAACGTAAGTTCTGAATGAATCCCATTCTTTTTTCTTAGCAGATAGGAATTCATTAAAAATATGTTCTCCAAGGGCAGCTTTTGAAACAAGTGATTTGTCAAAGTAATCAAGTGCTTCGGCTAAACTTCCCGGAAGCGAATCAATTCTTTGTTTTTTACGTTCTTTTGTTGTTAATTTATAAATATTGCTTTCAACAGGAGCCGGTGGATCAATTTTATTTCTAACACCGTCAAGACAAGCTTCCAAAATTGCTGCGAATGCCAAATACGGGTTGCAAGCAGGATCCGGAGACCGAAGTTCAACACGTGTAGAGCTTCCTCGTTTTGCAGGAACTCTTAATAATGCACTTCTGTTTGCAAGTGACCAAGCCAAGTATACAGGAGCTTCATAGCCTGGTACCAGACGTTTAAAGCTATTTACGGTAGGGTTCAATATTGCAGTGATACTTTTAACATGTTTTAATAACCCGCCGATTGAATATTTTGCGATATCTGAAAGTTGATATTCTGCATTTTCATCATAAAAAGCATTTTTACCGTTTTTAAATAGTGAAATATTGCAGTGCATACCGGAGCCGTTAATCCCGAATATCGGTTTTGGCATAAATGTCGCGTGAAGATTATGTTTGTCCGCAATCGCTTTAACTGCGATTTTAAATGTTGCAACATTATCAGCAGCTGTAAGAATATCAGCATATCTAAAGTCTACTTCATGTTGTCCGTCTGCGACTTCATGATGTGATGCTTCAATATCAAATCCCATTTCTTGAAGTGTTAAAACGATATCAGATCTTACATCTTCACCTAAATCTTCTGGCCCGACATCGTAATATCCAGCACTATCTTGTGTTGTTGTTGTTACATTGCCGTCTTTATCTTTAGAGAATAAGAAAAATTCTGCTTCAGGGCCTATATTCATTGAAAATCCCATTTTCTCAGCTTCTTTCATAACTCTTTTTAAATTGCATCTTGGGCATCCTTCAAAAGGAGTTCCGTCAGCATTGTATATATCGCAGATTAGTCTTGCAGAATGCATCCCATCTTTTTCTCTCCAAGGGAGAAGTTGGAAAGAATTTTTATCAGGATAGAAGAACATATCTGAGGTCTCAATGCTTCTAAAGCCTTTGATAGATGAACCATCAAGCATAATTTCGTTATTTAAAACTTTTTCAATATGCTGAGAAGGTACAGTCATATTTTTTACTTGTCCGTTTATATCAACAAACTGTAATTTGATGAACTTAATATTGTATTCTTTAATATACCCTTTAATGTCATCTTCACTAAATTGTCTGTTGTCCAATCGTGTGTGGGAAAATTCTTTCATACAAACCTCTTTCCTAAAATCATATCAACTTATATATTAGAATACTTTTTTTAAAAAAGGTCAAGTATATTTCGTGTAAAGAATAGTTAAAGAGAAAATTCATCAATATATATATTCTGAATGTTTTTCTAAAAAAAGTGTTAAATATGTAAGTTTTTTGGGTATAAATAAATTAGAAACAGGGATATTAAATTTAGGGAAGTAAAAAAGCTAATTTTCTGAAACTATTTAAAGCTGTCTGTTTTCAGGCTAATTGTAAAGAAATGTAAAGAAATACATAATATATAGCAATTATATACTCAAAAAATACTTTATTAATATGTAAGTAATAAACAATAACTAAGAATTAAATAAACACGAGACATAAACTACACACTAACTATTTACACTACCTACTACACACTAACCTTCTACACACACGAGGAATTACGTAAAAAGAATTCCGAACTCTATCTTTCAGATAGGGTTTTTTTTTGTCCCAAAAATAATTTGTTATATAAATTTTATTAATATGCTAAATTATGGGAGGGAAAACTATATCAATGTATTTTTGATAATTTTCAGGTTCGAAAAAACCGACTGAAAATTCTGCAGAATTAGCCCCTAATTGTTGTGCTTCAGGAACTTCTATTGGCGGTCCTGCTGGAGTTGAACGAGATGGGTTTTTAGGGTTTGAAATTACACCTGTGCTTCTTAAAAGAGTTACAAGCAGAGATTTCCCTTTCACTTCATATTCTGTAAGTCCTTGTGTGATTATTCCAAAGCCTTGTGCGCCGACATATCTTTGCATTGGGGCAAAATTTGTTTTAACTTCAATCCCTCTGACTTTGGGCAGATGTTTTCTCATATCATATTCAGGATCAAATTCTCTTTTTATAATAGAGTTTAAATCTTCTGAATAAGTTTCTGTAACAGGTGATTTAAGGTTAAATTTTACTTGCCATAATTTGCTTTTTAGCTTGTTGTCCCATTCTATTTTAAAGTTAATTAATTCTTCTAAAAATTCTACTTGTACATCAAAGAAGCTTGTTTTAATTATATTATTTTTGAATGAGTAAATTTCTGCTTTTTCTCCAATGTCATCTGCAACGGCTCCAAAGTTATAGGTGTCACCTTCATCTTTAAAACGTACAAATTCCATTTCGATATTTCCAATGCGGATTTTTCCGTTTTTAACTTCAAATTTAATTTGAGGTTTTACAGCTGGTGAATATTTTAGAGTATAAATATCTGTAAAATCTTCTGTGACTGGAATTTTTTGTGTGTCATAAAGAAGAGAATTTTCTACCCCAAAATGTTTTTTGACAACTTTGTATTCAGGAAGCAAATCTTTACTTTCCATTATAGGTGTTTTGAAGTTGTATTTGAGGCGTAATTCTTCAATAATTGTGTTTGCTATTTCAATAATTTTTTCGTATCTTGTAATGTTTTCACGATGAACCAAGTCTGTTGAACATCCGCAAATCCCGTCATGGGCTTGGTTTTTGAGTAATAGTTTATAAGCGTATTCAATTATTGAATTATATTCAGATCCGTATTTTTTTTGTAATTTGTCAGCTTGTTCAAGCAAATAGGTACATTTTACATTATATTGTTTAAGTTTTAATCTCGAAGAATAAGAACCTGGAAGTATAAATGTTTTGCTGTTATCTCTAAGTTCATCATTCCACTCAAATTGTTTAAAATTGTCTTTTACAAGCTCAAAGTATTCAAATGGGTTTGATAATTTTATTTCATATTCAATGTCGTCATTCTGAACTTGTTTCAGAATCTTATTTACTTTTTCAATTTGTTCTGCAATATCAGGTTCCACCCCTAAATGATCTGCGCCAATTGGAAGAAGCAAATAATCCCCTGATTTTTCTGCAATTTTATCTAAATTTCCTTTCAGCCATTCAGCCTTTTTCTCAATAGTCATTGGCGCTGAAAATATGTCCATAAAGTATCCGCGGGTCAGGTTTACACTATCAATTCCGTTGAATGTAAATTCAGATGGAATGTCGCTACATCCACGCCATACGACACATTTGTCAATTCCAAAATCTTTAAATACTTTTGGAATATTTTGGCTATGCCCGAAAGTGTCAGCAAGATAGCCTATAAAATCTGTGCAGCCAAAATCTCTTGAAATTTGAAGTCCTATTTCCAAATTCTTTTCAAATACGGTTTTGTCTGTTAAAAATTCATCAACAAGTGTATAGCACGGTCCTATATATAACTTTTTTTCTGCGATAAGTTTTCTGACAAGATTTTCTTTTTCCGGTCTGATCTCTAAATAGTCTAAAAGAGCGCAAACTTGCCCGTCGAAGTAAAATGATGGAATTTTATCATTTTCAAGCATATTTAAAACATTATCGAATACTCTCAAAAGTCTAAGTCTAAAAACTTCAAATTCTCTATACCATTCTCTATCCCAGTGTGTATGTAAATATGCTATAACTTGTTTTTTCATAAGTATTTTGTATCATATTTTTTACCATAATGCAAAGATTTAATAATAATGTAATTGAATTAATGTACCTTAAATATAAATAATCCTTTTTTATAGCTCAAAAAGTTAATGAAATATTTGATATATTATTCTATCTTTTATTAATAAGAGATGAGGTATATATGAAGAAAAAAATATTTGCAACTTTTGGGGTACTATTTTGTTTGACTTTGTCTGCTAAGGCCGGAATTTTGTCTAATGTTTTTGGTTTTGGCACAGGTGTTAATAATGGTTATTATTATAATCCTTCTTATGTAAGATATACTAATAGCGGTTATTATCCGCATCATTATAATAATTATTATAATCGTAATTACTATAGTCCAAATTATCGTTATAATCACTATTACAACAGGTATCCGCAGAATTATTACAGGCCACATGTTATAAGACGTACAAATGTTATTCGAAAAAGTGACTCTCAAAATGATAGTAATATAAAGCTTGTATCAAACAATTTTTCAGGAATTGAAAAGATAGAAAAAAAGGTTTTACTTCAAACTTATGAATATGATTCTCCCAAAAATCGTATAGAAAGGCTTGAACAAAAATTGCTTGGTGCTGTTCAAACAGGAGATTTAAATCAAAGATTTGATACATTGAAAACTATTGCAAGAAATTACAAGGCTTATGATCCAAATTCAATGTATTCATCAAATCGCTATAATACTTATGATAATTACAGACCGCCTATGTTAACAGGAACTATGGGTAGTAGTTGGCAAAACACTTTATGGAGTAATTTTAAAAATCAATTTATAGGCATGCCAACTGGCATGTCACCTGCTATGGACCCTGCTTATATGGATTATTTCGAGGCGGATCGTGCGATGATGGGGAACAGTCAAGATGTAGATATTAGAACAAATACTGGTTATCGCCGTTTAAAAACAAATAGAGGAACAGGAGTAGGTGTAACAATATTAGATTGACTTTTTGCATAACATCATTAATATCATACATATAGATGTTTATAACACTCTAAAAATCAGTAATAATAAACACAAAGAGTGATATAAAATGCCATTCAGATATCGACTGCAAAAAGTTCTTGAATTTAGAATCCGTAAAAAGGAAGAACAACTTTTAGTTGTTCAAAAGACCCAACAAGCAGTACTAATTGCAGAAGAAAATATCAGAAAAAACGAGCAAGAAATTGAAACCACTAAAACTAATATGCGTCAAGCTGATCCTATGATGTATGAAGCGTATGATAACTATTTGGTTCATCTCTGGGAAAAGGCAGAACAATTAGAAGCAATAAGAGTAGAAGCGCAGAAAGTATTAGATGAAGAAACGGCAAAGCTTGTAAAACTAGAACAAGGTGTAAAAGTTTTAGAAAAACATAAAGAAAAACACAGAGAAGCTTATATTGAAGAAGAGAAAAAAGCAGAATTAAAGACATATTCAGAGCTCGGTGTAACAAGGTTTTTCAGACAAACTCAAGAAAAAATAGAAGACGAACAAGAAATCTTAAAAAAGTTAGAAGAAATAGATGGAGGTAGTTAAAAATGAATGTAAGTACAGCAGCTGCCGCAACAGCAAGCACATCAGATGTTAGTTCAACTCAATCTCAAAGTCGAACAAGCAGCAGCTCAAAAACTTCTGAAAAATCTTTTGATGATGAGATGAAAACAGTTTCATCAACAGAAGAAAAAACTGAAGAAACTTCTAAAGTTAAAGAAGATAATAATAAAGCTACCAACGATAAAAAAACTGAAACTGATAATTCTGATATGAAAAAAGCAGATGATATTGTTCCTGCTGATGCTTTGTCCGGTGGTGTTAATTTTACTGATTTTAAATACCATAATGAAAATCAATCATTATTAAGTCAGAATATTCAGAGTTTATTGAATACAAAAGATTTAATGGCGACTGTAAATTCTGCTTCAACTTTTGACTATGATGTAATAAATATGTCAGATAGTGATGCAAACTTTTTTGCGAATTTAGTTCAAAACACAGATATGTCAATGAAAAGTATATCTGATTCAGTTAACCAAGCTTTGATGAATAATAATACAGAAGCTGTTCAAAAAAATGTTCAAGTTTCATCTGTTTTGATGGATAAGTTAGCAGAATCTATGAAAACAAGTCAGCCATTCAGAATAGATTTTGACAAAGATGTTTCTGTCATTATAAAGGTAAATAAAGATGGCAGTCTTGCAGCCAACTTTATTCCGGGTGATAAAGCTGTAGAACAATATTTGAGGAACAATATATCATCTTTGCGTCAAAGATTTGATGATCAAAATCTTCCTTATTCAGAATTAAGCTATAGCAACCAAAATAGACAGCAGCAGGAAAGACGCAGAAACAAAAAGGAGAATAGCAATGAATGATTCATTTATAACGGCACTTAATACTCAAAAATCAACTGTTAACTGGATGGATGTTATTGCAAATAACATGACAAATGTTTATACTCCAGGTTTCAGAGAAGAACAGGTTACCTTTAAAACATTTTTAGGGGGTGCTGTTTCTGAAAATTATGATAAAAAACTTGATCAAGGGAAATCTACCCCCGGCACATCTCAAGAAAACTTGTTTTTAGAAGGTAAAGGCTTTTTCCTTGTAAAAGATGCTGAAGGTAAAAGCATTTATACACGATTGGGTGAATTTAAATTTGATAACGAAGGTGTATATCGCGATAGAAATGGTAATACTGTCCAGGGCTATATCCTAAATGATAAGGGTGAAATAATGCAAGGGACAAAATCAATTGCTGCAGATTTGTATGAAGAAACAGCAATGAAAGGCGGAGCACTTGATATCCCGACAACAAATATCAAGCTCTGGATTGACCCTAATAATGGTAAGTTCCTTGGAAAATATGATGATTATGAAATCAAAGGTGATGGTACTATTTACGGGAAAGCCGATGGCGGCAAGCGTTCTGTCCCTCTATACAAAGTTACAACTCGAAATTTCCATAATGCAGCAGCACTTTATGAATTTAAACCCGGCTTATTCTTAGAAACAGAAGAATCAGGAAAACCACTTTTAGGTGTTGGTGAAATCCGCTCAGGTCTATTGGAACTTTCAAATGCTGATTTTAAAGCAAATATTTCATATTATCAAATGGCAAAATTGCAGATGGAAGTTGCAAATAAATTGATTTCTTCTAACAAAGAATTGCTTGAAGAAGCAATGAGACTAGTAAGCAACTAGTGAAGATATACATATACATTTAAACTCCATTTTAGAAAGGGACTTTTGTCCCTTTTATTTCTTTAATAATATCTCTAATTTCATCAGAAATATCATCTTGTCCTGAGATATTCTGTTTCACGGCAAGAGCAAATTCTGCTTTCTTAAACTCATGCAATCCTCTGTGTTTGAAGAACTCTTCAAGAAATTCAACTTTAGACTTATCATCACTTAATCCTTCCATTGAAGATATTGAAATATTTTTTGTTTCGTAATTAAGAGTTTTTATGATTAATGAATTAGGAAGTAAATCTTCAAATTCTCCGCTTCTCAAAAGGTGAATTTGGTCACATTTTCGTAATTTCGGTTTTATTTCATTGAAATTTTCTTGAGCATCTTTATCCAGCAATACAAAGATTGGAATTTTCAAAGATTCTGCAAAATTATAAAAATACTTAACTACTTGATTTTTACCTCCTGCGGATAATATATATATACCGTTTTTGTTAAAATCATAATCGCAAAGTTTTGCAAATTCCGGCAATAACGTTTCTTCTGTAATTCCCTCACACAATATTACTTTTGAAACAGGAAAACAAAAAGCTTCTTTTTCTCTTTGTTTAGTTGGATTTTCTGTTGCCAATGCTTTCAAGAATTTTAGATTTAACGGGATATTGTAAGGTAAAATTTTTATCAAAGCTCTGTAATTAATTTTATTTTTAAGAAGTTTTTGAGTATTTTCATCAATTAAAAATACTGAATTTTCATAATCAAAAAGCCTTTGATTAATTAGTGCATCTTCAAATTTTTCGTTTAGAGAATAATTGATTATTTCTTGAGCAAAGTTTTTAAGTTGCTCATAATCCATTTCATCAAGTTCAGTTTTCTTAAATTTTGGCTCAATAAGGTTGTTAAGGATAATATCTTTGAATACTCGTAAATATTTTGTTTCAGTATCTTTAAATCTGGTAAGTCTGTCAGCTGAAATTATAAGTTGTTCTTTTGTGAGTGGTTTGATTTTCAATATATTTATCCCTGTTGTAACATTTGTTAATTAAATTTGTAAAATATAGCAAATTTTTAGTATTTTTATTTTTTTATATAATAGTAGTAGTGGAGTGGAATTGTGTATTCATTCAATATTAATACAAGTCTATATAATAATTATAACACAGTAAAATCCGTTAGGACAGAAAGTGTTTCAAATAATTCAAAGACTGTAAATGAAAAACCATCATTTACATCAAATCCTATAATGACACAAGTCCCTTATAATCCAGCTTTTGCAGCTTCAAATTTGAGGACAGAATTATCTTCAAAAGATGAAAAAGCTAAGTATAATGAGTTAGTTAAAATGCTTGACAGGGATTCAAAAAAACATTTAAATGTTCTTTTGAAAACAGGAGCTTTATTAGATTCTTCATCAAATGATAATTCAACAACTCTTGATAATTTGTATAAAATAGCAACAACTCCAAGAGCTCAAGGGCTAAATAATATTACTATTTTAAAAGATACAATAGCCTCAATTGCAGATCCACATATAATCACTCAGCAATTTGGAAATATCCCTCAGCAATATAAAGCACAAGTAGCCTCTTTAGAAAATGGGCAAGATGTAAATGTTGAACATTCCGGAACTTGTGTATCTGCAAGTATTGAATTTAACCTCGCAGATAAACACCCTGCAGAATTTGCAAGATTTGCTGAAGGTTTAAGTTCTCCGGCATTAGCTGTAAAAAAAGATATTAAGTTAAACAATCTTGCAGATAATACTTTGGATGCTATTTGGTTATTAAACGCATTTGAAATTCCATATACTGCAAATGATTATAACAAAGCGACATTGACTTTTGCACCTGATAAAAATGCGATTGTAAGAGCACATATTCAAACAGTTGACAGAGATAAATATGAACGATCTGCTTTGGATGTTTTAATGCAGTCTACTTTTATGCAAGTAGGATCACAACAATCCTATGATTCATTGATAGATAAACGCGCAGGCAAATTTAACCAAAATGATAAAGGGTTAATTGAGTTTGAAAAAACGTTTACAGAATCTGTGGTAGAAGACAAAAATAAAATTTCAGTTACATATCAAACTGTAGATGAAAATGCAAGGCTTGTCGGTTACGAAACCGATTTTAATACAATGAAAAAGCAGATAACTGATGCATTGAGCTTAGGTGATAACGTTATTATAGGTTATACTCAAGTAGATAGTAACAACACAATAATAAACGGTCATGAAATAACAATAACAGGAACCAAGTTAGGCAAAGACGGTAAGTTGATATTTATATGTAATGATACTGATGATAATATGTCAAAACCTGTAGAATATTCCGTAGATTATTTGTTGCCAAAAATCCACCATGCTGCATTGCCTCAATCAGTTGTAGCAAATGATGTAAATCTTGTTGAAAACTGGGTTGAAGGATTAAAAACTTATAAGAAACTGAAACAACAAGCCAATCAGCAAGGTGTTAACAGATTACAAATAGCGGCTTAATGTTCTTTAACATTGAGCCAAAATTTTAGCAAAAAAAATATTTATGATATTTAATTAATTTAATAAAGGGTGAAAAAATATGAATTTAATAATTAGCGGATTACCAAAAGTATCATTTAAAGCTGTAGGTAGTGTAAGCCAAACACAAACTCAACAGCCTCAACTTGCTCCTCAAATCAAGCAAGATTCTTTTGAAAAATCAGACCCAAAATCAATAACTATCCCTCAGAAATTTGGTGCCCCAGCACAAACAAATATTTTAAAGTCCGCTGAGCCTCAATATAGTCAAACTGATATATTTTATATAAATGATAACCATGGTCGTATTGGAAATATGGCAAGAATTTATAGTGCAAAGCAATACTATGATTCATTGACAAAGTCTTCAAATGTTGACAAGCTTGTTTTAGCTGCAGGAGATATATCTGCAGGCGCAGACTTACATCTGGTTGAAGCAGCAAATAAATATATGAATGGGTTAGGAGTAGAGGCTACATCTGACGGCAACCACGAATATGATGCAAATCCTTCTGATATTGCAAAAAGTAAACAAGGTGCAAAATTTAAAAGTTTAGGCATGAATTTGCAAATCCCAAAAGGAAATCCACTTGATGGAGTTATTGAAAAGTCATTTGTTATAGATAAAAATGGCCATAAATATGCAATTATAGGTTTGGCTCCTCCGGATTTGCATGAGCGAATTAGAGATAATGAATCCAGAAAACAAATAGGAGTTGATCCTTTTGAAAAAACAATTAAAGATGTTCAATCAAAAATTGATGAATATAAAAAACAAAATATAAATAAAGTTATAGTATTATCTCACTGTGGTTTGGAAAAGGATCAAAGATTAGCTAAAGAAACTTCTGGAGTTGATATTATAATTGGTGGTCATACCCATGATTTATTAGATGGAATTAAGGAAGGTAAAAATCTTCTTTATTCAAAATCAAATGAGCCTGTAATAATTACCCAAGCCGGCAAAGATGGTGAATACTTTGGAGATTTAAAGATAACTTGGGATGATGATAAAGGAATTATCGTAAAAGCTCAAAATAATGTTAGCGCATCAAGCAAATTTAAAAGGAATAGAGTTATAAAAGGTGTTTTTGACCAAATTTTAGGTAAACCGGAACACTTAGGAGAAGTAAAATCCGCAACAGGCCCTACAAAAAACAGACTTATTGATCCAAATCCAAATGGATATTTTATCATGGATGCTGTAAAACATGAATTTGATACTGATTTAGCTTTAATAAATGTCGGGAATATCCGAGGCTTTTTTGAACAAGGTCCATTGGATTCTCGTCAGGTATTTGAGGTTGTACCATTAAAAAATAATATGGTAAAAATGAAGTTAACTGAAAAAGAAGTTGTAGACGCATTGAAAAATGGTGCAAAATCATTTGTAAACCCTGGTAACAAGCCAAGTATTGTAATTCCATCAGGTTTAAAATACACAGTAACTCGTAATGGTGTAATAAAATCTGCTACATTTGTGGATAAATCAGGAAAAGAAATTCCAATCGATGTAAATAATCCAAATCCAAATAAAATCTATACAGTAGCAACTGATGATTTCTTTGCATCAGGTGGAGACAATTTAATTCCGAATAAAATAAAAACAGGTGAAATTGATCAAAAGTTTGATTTTGATAAAGATAAACTAACTTGTGATTATGTTAAAAAGCTAAATGCTCCAATAGAAATTAAAGATGATGGCAGAATAACAGTAGTTGATGCTTAATCCCTTAAAAAGTAGTTTAGTATCCGTATTGTTCTTTCGAATTCAGATATTCTTTAACTGTATTTAAAGATGCTTGTACAATACGAGTAACCCTTGATGGAGAAAGTCCTACTTGTTTGGCAATATCTTTAACCTGCATGTTTCTGTAAAATCTGTATTCAACAACGGTTCTTTCTTTAGGAGGAAGCTTGGCGATTGCTTCTCTAATCATACGACCCATCTCAGAAATTTCAGCATTTTCATCAGGTTGAGCATGAGTATCTTTTAAAAAGTCAAAAGGCGAATCATTGTCACTAGCTGCAGCAGCTAATCCGTCAATAGAAAGTACAGTTTCATAAATTGCTTCACGGACTTTAGCTTTCTGCATATCCATGCCTTCAACTACTTCATCCTCATCATATTCATCTTCTGCTTTATGTTTTAAAGAGTACCATT
>CALVGY010000014.1 GCA_944327215.1 Candidatus Gastranaerophilales bacterium
CTTATACTTCCTTCCATCTATCTTTCCCACTTAAATAAACGCTTAACAAATAATATTATAACACACTTATAATAAATATCTTTAATTTGATAATTATAAAAAAAGAGGCTATATAAAGCCTCTTTTTGTTTCTAATCCATAGTTTTATATTTTGTTAAAACCGCATTTTTAATATAGCTGTCATCTGATTTTAACGCTTTTATCAAAATTTCATTATCTGGTTTTGCCCCTGCATTAATCAACAATTCCACAATTTTCGGCTGTTTCTTTTGAATAGCATAAGCTAACGGTTTTGTATAGCCTACTTCTTTATTAACATCTGCACCGTATTCAATTAATGTTTGAACAATTTGAGCATCCTTGTTTCTGATTGCCATAATCAAAGGAGAAAGCCCTGCTATCTCTTTATTAGGATCAACTTTGTTTTCTAAAAGTTTTTTTACAACTTCATTTTGATTACTTGAGATTGCAACATATATTGCAGGCGCTTTCAAAAAAGTAGCTTCTGGACTCATACCGGATTTTAAAAACAAATCTACCAGTTGAACATTACCATTGCTAATTGCACCAAAGAAATTATAAGTATTGTATGCAATCCCTTGAGATTGAATTTTTGCAATATAGGCCTGATGCATATCAGTTTCGGCATCTGCAAAAACAGCAGTTTGTATAGCGCAAAGCATACATAATAATACAAGAATTTTTTTCATATTCCCTCCTTCTTAATAAGACTATAATAACATTTTTTATGAATTTTGTATACTTTCAACAGCTTCCTTTGATGAGAAGGCTATATCATTTTGATTAATTAATTTTCTTAACCCCAATTTTAATGTAGAAGCTGCTATTTCACGATTATTAAAAGCAATTATTACTCTTACATTTTTATTTTTTAGAGTCAATACAAGGTCTTCCAACGCAAAAACGGCGGAAATATCAATGCTTTTTAAGCTGGAACAATCAATAATAACATTTTTATAATCGACAACATCGTTAATTCTTGACGCAATTTGAGATGCGGAGCCGAAAAATAAAGTTCCATCAATATGCATAATCATCGTATTGTTTTGCAAATCTTTATCAATAAAGTTTTCATCATCAGAATTTGTAATTCCAACAAGTTTGATATCAGTTTGTCTTGCAACATTTGCAGCAAAAAGAATTGAAGATAAAACAACACCCACACCAACTGCAAGCATCAAATCATCAAATATAGTAATTAAAAATACCAAAAGCATCACAAGCAAATCATTTCTTGGAGCGACTTTCAATAATTTCATAAATTTATAATCTACAATACTAACACCAACCTTAATTAAAATCCCTGCAAGAACAGCCAATGGGATTTTTGCAGCAACAGGAGCAAAGAAAACCACAATCATTATAAGAAATATTGAATGAATAACACCTGATAAACGAGTTTTGCCGCCACTTTTGATATTAACAGCGGTCCTCATTGTAGCTCCACAAGAAACTAACCCTCCAAATAATGCGGAAACCAAATTCCCAATACCCTGCCCGATTAATTCTCTGTTTGAATCATGTTTTGTTTTAGTCATAGAATCTGCAACAAGTGAAGTTAAAAGAGAGTCAATTGAACCTAAAACCGCAATTGTCAACGATATAGGAATAATTGTTTCGATATTCCCGAGACTAAAATTAGGCAACATCAAAGATGGTAGGCTCCTTGGAATTTCACCTATTGTATTAACATCAAAATTTAACAAAATAGAAGCAATTGTTCCGACAATCAAGGCGATTAGTGCAGGAGGAATAACTTTTGCCAATTTTTTAGGAGTAAAAAATACTATAACAAGAGCAATTACCCCAAGAATAACACTTTGAATATCAATACTTTGAAAGGATTTTAGAGCATTTATCAAACCTTCAACAGGAGTTCCTGAAAAAGTCAAACCCAATAAAGGGTTAATTTGCAAAAGAATTATAATAGCACCAATTCCGCTCATAAAGCCTGAGATTACCGGATAAGGAATAAAGTTAACCAACTTTCCGACTTTAACAAGCCCAAGGATAATCTGAAAAATTCCTGACAAAAATATAGCAGTAAAAATCAATTCCGGATTTGAAGAATGCAACGCAACAACAGAAGCAACCACAACTGTCAAAGGCCCTGTTGGGCCTGATATTTGAGTTGGAGTTCCTCCAAAAATAGCAGCAAGCATACCAACAATTATTGCACCATAAATTCCTGCGACAGCACCTAACCCGCTTGATACACCAAATGCAATTGCAAGCGGCAGTGCAATTATACCTGCTGTTATACCACCTGTTAAATCACCTTTAAAATTTGAAAATATATTATCTTTAACCATTTCTCAATCCTCATCCGGTTTTTCTAATATACCAGAAATTCTTGGATTTTTCAATAATACTAAACCAAACCCTCTTTTAATGCTTTAACAGCTGCCTGAGTTCTGTCATCCACAACCAATTTTTGTATAATATTGCAGACATGAGCTTTTGCAGTATGTTCTGATATAGTTAATTCTTCAGCGATTTCGTGATTTGAAAGACCTTCAACAACAAGTTTCAAAACCTCATATTCTCTTTGTGTTAAATTTGCATGTTGTTCTTTAAACATAGCACGTGACATTTGTCTTGGCGGAATTACGCCGCAATTCTTTTCCCTCAAAATGGGAACTACCTGAGGATCAAGCCACATTGCGCCATCCACAACTGTTTTTATAACCATTTTTAAGATATCAGTACTTATATCTTTCATTGCATAAGCACAAGCCCCAGCATGCAAAGCATCTATAACTTCTTGTTCGCTTAAGTGAGAAGTAAGAATTATAACTTTTGCATTATTATCTATTTCAAGAATTCTTTTTGTTGCCTCTATCCCTGATATATCAGGCAGGCCAATATCCATAACTACAACATCAGGATGATTAGTCCGGAATTTTTCAACCGCTTCTTTGCCTGTTTGGGCTTCTGAAGTCACTTCAATATCGTTCTGCCCTTCAAAAAGAGATTTTAACCCTACTCTTATAAGTTTTTGATCTTCTACAAGTAATACATTTATTGTCATAATTTTTCTCCCTATATTACTTATAAAATTTATTTTATTGGAATTAATCCCGAGATTGTTAAGACTTAAGAGTTATATTATAAAGAGCTGATTAATAACTAATATTTGGATTTATATGGGAAGTAAAATTTTTTTTAATATTAATCTTAAAAATAGGTTTATTTTTTGAAAAAAATATGTATAATATATTTTAAAATAAATTACAAAAATAAAAAAAGAAGAGTATATGAGCGACGAAAAACAACAACCTGATTTTGATGGCAGAAAATGGAGCATAAGCCCTGAATTTCAGCAATTTTTGCTTACCATTTTAGCAACATTTATAGGATGTCTAATCGCATTATGTTTATATAATGCATCCATTGGATCTTTCAGAGATCCACGACCATTACCTCCATCTTTTGCGCCAGTACACAAAGGAATGGAATTTGCTCCGGGTTGTCCATTTCAAGATAGAGAGATGAGACCACCTAGAAAACATTTCAAACATCATCCGGCACCTCAACCGCCAAGACCGCCAAAAGCTCCTGAAACTCCGGATGGACCAGCAAGATAAAAAAATAAAAAACCTCTTGATAAAAGAGGTTTTTTATTTAATCTTAATATTAAATTATGGCAAAATATTTTATTTTGAGCTATTATATAAATGGTAAATATACATAAGGTGTATCATGAAATATTCAAAATATTCAGCAGTAGTAATTGGCAGTGGTATTGCAGGCTTGTACGCCGCACTAAAGATTGAACAGCAAATAAATCTTGAAGATGGAATTTTAATTATTACTAAATCAAAATTTGGAGAGAGTAACTCTTTATATGCACAAGGCGGCATTGTAGGAGTTATGAAAGAAAACAAATCTGATTCAACAGCATCACATATATCAGACACAATCAAAGCAGGTGCCGGATTAAGTGATTTTAACGCAGTTAAATACATTTCGGAACATTCAGACAACGTTATCAAAGATATAATGAAGTTTGGAGTTGAATTCGACAGAGATGAAAACAATAACTTATGCTTCACAAGAGAAGCTGCACATAGTGTTCGAAGAATTCTTCACTGCGGCGGAGATGCTACCGGAAGAATGATAGAAATTGCACTTTGCCAAAAAGTACAAGAAAACGCTAACATTGATGTATACGAACAAACTTCTGCAGTTGAATTAATTGTAAATTCAAAAGATGAATGCAAAGGAGTTATTGTCTTTAATGATGACACTCAAGAATATGAAACTATATATTCTCCGGCAATAATTCTCGCAACAGGCGGAATCGGACAATTATACAAATATACAACAAACCCTTCAGGTGCTACAGGAGATGGTATTGCTCTTGCATACAGAGCTGGAGCTGTTATGCAGGATATGGAATTTGTTCAATTCCACCCAACTGCTCTTG
Organism: Candidatus Gastranaerophilales bacterium; assembly: GCA_944327215.1. Lineage (GTDB taxonomy): Bacteria > Cyanobacteriota > Vampirovibrionia > Gastranaerophilales > Gastranaerophilaceae > Stercorousia. Next base: position 4,451 of record CALVGY010000014.1, read on the forward strand.
CTATTGATGGGGAAGAAAACAGATTTTTAATTTCAGAAGCTGTAAGAGGTGAAGGCGCAAAATTGTGTGATTCTAAAGGCAATGAATTTATGCAAAAATATGATGAACGCAAAGAACTTGCACCAAGAGATATTGTAACACGCGCTAACTACAGAGAAATGATTGAACACAATGTTGACAATGTTTACTTGAATGCGACCTGCATAGAAAGTTCAAAGCTTTTCAAACGCTTCCCGACAATATCAAAAAAATGTAAAGAACATGGAATAGATATTTCACAAGATTTTATTCCTGTTGCCCCTGCTGCACATTATTTTATGGGCGGGATTAAAACTAATTTAAATGGAGAAACTTCATTAAAAGGATTATATGCAATTGGCGAAACAGCATCAACAGGGCTTCACGGAGGAAACAGGTTAGCAAGCAATTCTTTATTAGAATGCGTCGTTTGTGCCTATTCGGTTACAGAATATCTTAAATCTCTGGAATTAAAAACTCCAAAACAAATTGATGAAGATATAAAATCTTTAATTGACAAATATTCTGATGAAGATATGATTCCTGATGAACTTGACATTCCGGAATTAAAGAAAAAACTTCAAGACATCATGTGGGATAATGTAGGAATTTTCAGGAATGAAAAAACTTTAACAAATGCAATTGAACAGATAAAAGAATTGCAAGCTGAATTTTCACGTGAATACAAATGTCAAAGTAAAGAAGAATATGAGTTCAAAAATATGTTAACCGTATCACTTCTTATCGCTTACTGTGCATTAAGAAGAAAAGAATCCCGAGGAGCACATTACAGAACAGATTATCCCGAAACACAAGAAAAAGCTATACATAGCTTTATAACAAGAGAAGAAGGAGTACCAGATTTTGTTAAATAAATTTTATATTGAAGATCATATTAAATCAGCACTAAAAGAAGATATTGGCTTTGGAGATATTACAACAGAAAACTTAGCTTCGGAAAATGATTTTTTAAAAGGTGAGCTGAATACAAGAAGTGAAGGGGTTTTATGCGGTTGTGAAGTATTTCAAACAGTGTATAATCTTCTTTCGGATAAAATTAAAATAGATTTTCACTATAAAGACGGCGACAAAATAAAAAAAGGGGATAAAATCGCAGATATATCAGGCCCAGCAAAAGAACTTCTTATGGGAGAAAGAGTTGCCCTAAATTACATTCAAAGAATGTCTGGTATAGCGACAGAAACAGCAAAATATCAAGAGGCAATTTTACCATATTCTGCCAAAATAGTAGACACAAGAAAAACAACTCCTAATTTCAGAATGTTTGAAAAATATTCGGTAAAAATAGGCGGAGGAGTACTACATAGGTTTAACCTGTCTGATTGTGCAATGATTAAAGATAATCATATAAAACTTGCAGGTTCAATTACAAATGCAGTAACAAAATTAAGAAAAAATATATCCCATGCCCACAAAATTGAAGTAGAATGTGACACATTAGAACAAGTAAAAGAAGCAGTTAGCGTGAAAGCAGATATAATCATGCTTGATAACATGCCGGTTGATATCATGAAAGAAGCTGTTAAATTAATTAACCATTCAGCAATAGTCGAAGCAAGCGGGAATGTAAAACTGGATACCGTTAATTCTATAGCATCAACAGGAGTTGACATAATTTCATCCAGTGCCATTGTTGCAAAAGCTCCAACTTTAGATTTGGCATTAGACATGTAATAAAATAATCTTTTTATTTAATTTTAAATTAAGACTTTCTCACCAAAAGCCCTCAAATTGTACTATTCAGCTTTTTGTAAAATTAATTGTAAAGTTTCTTAAAAAGAGTAGCAAAAAAAATTTTTCTTTGTTTTAAAATGAATGTAGAAGACATAATTTTTGGTGAAAAAATGAAAATAAACTCAATTCTTTATGATACGTCCTACAAACAGGACAATTTTAGGCTCCGTTCGGACTCTCAAAATTTTAGAGAGAAGAACAGCGCGAGCATGTATGAAAATAGAGGATATAATAATGCAGTATATTGTGGCAGTTTTACGGGAAAGAGTAAATCTGCCACAACTGTTTTTGACAAAATTTTATCAAGCAACTGGTTTGGGAAACTTGCAAAATATGCAGAAGAACATAATATATCAGCAAGTGCTTTGATAGCCCTTGTATTAGCCGGTATAATGCGACCTGCGACAATTCTTTCTTTACCTGGTAAAGAAGATAAAGAAGATAAAATTTATGCAGCAGGTCATGCGATTGCATCTGGAATCATAGGTTTTGCAGTTTCAACTGCAATTACCAGCCCTTTTGATGAATCAATCAGAAAAATATTTGATGATAAAAAATTCAGACGAACTAAATTCAAAAATATGGATGAAACAATCGCAGCTTTAACTAAACAAAAAGATGCCGGAACAATTACAAAAGAAGCAAAACAAACTTTGAAAAATTTAACAACGCAAAGAGCAGCTTTAAATACTTTAATTAAAAATATACCTGACTGGGTAATAGGCATTCCAAGAGCAATCTTAACAATTGCCTTAATACCGCCAATTCTAAAATACGTATTCGGTGTAGAAAAGAAAAAGAAATCAGCACCTACAGAAAATAAAACAGTTAACAATTATAATATGGAACCCCCAAAAATGGATTTTTTAAACAAACCAACTTTTCAAGAATTTAAAGGAGGTGTTAAGTAATGAAAATCAACACAATCAATAACACACTTCCTAGAAATAATTTCTATCAAAGACAAAATTGCCAACCGCAAAAACCGGCATTCAGGTCAAAAGCACAAGCATCAGAAGAAATTCTAAATAAGGCTATGAAGGAAAAATCACAATTCTTCAATTACTTCAACAATAAATATGAACAATTAACAGACTTTATTGCTGATAAATTTACTTCAAGAATTGTAGAATCAGATGCATTATCAGAACTTGCAAACAAGTTGAAAGATAGCGAAAACCTTTATCAACACTGTCTAACTATAGGTTCTGTAATCACCAGTGGTTTATATATGCAAAGAACTCTTACAAATGACAAATTAGACAAAGACAGAAAAAACACACTTGCAGTAAACCAAGGTTTAACATTTGCGGTTTCAACAATTGGAGCATACGCTCTCGATAAATATGTAAAAGGCTGGTGGGACAATGTTACAGCAAGATTCGCCGGGCATTTAGTAGGTGATCCTAAATTCTATGATGACTACCTAAAACAGAAAAAAGCTATACAAAAAGAAAATAAAGAACTAATTCAAAATGCTAAGGCGCAAAGGACAAAACCGGAACTAAAAGCATTACCTAAAGTTACAAAATTAGTTGAAAAGAATAATTATTATAAAACTTTACTAAAAACTTCAAAATATGATGCTAAAGTTCTTATGACAAAAGTTAAAGGTATGTCACCTCTTAGAGCAATGATTGTATTTGGATTTGTATACAGATACTTTGTACCAGTTGTCGTAACAAAACCTGCTAACTTCTTATGCGAAAAATATCTTGCTAATAAAAAAGCAAAAGCCCAAGCAGCAAATAAAAAATAAAATTTAATAATTACAGACTTATTTTAGGTAAAATAAAATATATCTATTTACAGATACTAATAAAACAAATTATATATTACTAAATATGTAGTAAGAAAATGCTTTTTGCTTGATTTTAAAAGATTTTTATAGTATATTTTGCATAAAAGATGGGGTATATCAGTGGAAAAAGATTTTTTGGATTTAGATTTAATAGCCAAAGAATGCGGTCTCTTTGATGAAGTTGATGTTGACACTGTTATCAACAATATACAAAATCTTGAGCAGAAATATGAACAAGAAGATTTAATTAAAATTTATATTTATTTTCTGTCTGTTTCTAAAAATCCGGATATATTAATGTTTACGATCCACTGTACTGATAAAATCCGAGACAAATCTTCATTAAGTCCTCTTTTGGATTTATTATTAATGAAAAACATAGACGGGGATAAAGATGCACTTATTAATGTAAGAGTAATGTGCGCAAAAGCTATTGCAAATTTAAAAGACACATCTGCTGTTACGCCACTTTTATATTGCTTAAACAACAAAGACGAAAACTACAAGATACGATTGGCCTGTGCAGATGCACTTGGCAGAATTGGTGATAGATATGCAGTTGCACCTTTAATAGAAGTTGTAAAAGATGAAGATGAAAAATCAGTTTATTTGAGAGAATCTGCAGCTTCTGCTCTTGGTATGCTTGGAGACATGCGGGCTGTTGATCCATTAGTTAGCATTCTTGAAGCTCAAAAAGGAATTTGGAATAAATTTACATTTTTGAAAGAAAGAGTAATTGAAGCACTTGGTAAACTAAGATGCGATGATAATGAAAGAGTATTTAATGCATTGAAAAATTCGCTTCTAGATGAATCTCCTCAAATTAGAATTAACGCAATCGAAGCAATAATGGATAGCGAGAATCCTCAAGCTGTTGATACAATAAAAACTTGTCTTGTAGAAGACAATAATGAAGAAGTTAAGAAAAATGCTCTAATCGCACTTTATAACTTAATCGGTCGAGAAATCCTTGATGAAGTAGCAAATAGTTCTAATTACTCAGACTCTTTAAAAATGGAAGCTGTTTCAATGATATCAGAATATGAAGACGAAGGGACAGATGAAGATGTCTAAAGGGATTATACTATTATCCGGCGGACTTGATTCTCTTGTAAGTTTAGTATTAGGGAAAGATAAATATGGAATATGTCTTGCTCTAACCTTTGATTACGGGCAAAAATCTGCTAAACAAGAAATTGAAGCCTCATCAAAGATTTGTAAATATTACGGATTACAACATGAAATCATAAAACTTGAATGGTTAAAAAAGATTACTCATACAGCTCTTGTTGAAGGGGACAACATTCCAGAAGGGGAAGCTTTAAAAGACTCCGATAAATCAGCAAAAAGCGTATGGGTTCCAAATAGAAATGGTCTATTTTTAAATATTGCCGCAAGTTACGCAGACGGAGAAAACTACGATTATATCCTCATAGGAGCCAATAAAGAAGAGGGAGAAACTTTCCCTGATAACTCCAAAGAATTTATTGAAAAAATCAATGCAAGCTTTAAATTTTCGACAAGAAAACAGCCACAAGTTGTTGCACCCTTGATAAATTCAAATAAAAATGATATAGTAAAACTGGCGCTGGATAACAAAATACCACTAGAATATGTAAGAAGTTGTTATTCAAACAATACAAAACACTGCGGCAAGTGTGAATCTTGCACAAGATTAAAAAATGCGCTAATTTATAATCACGACAATCACTATATAAAGGAACTTTTTTGAAAACAAAATTAATAGAACACGAAATAAAATATGAAGGATGGCAACTTTCCCCACATTGGATTTATAAAAATTTTAAAATCCAAGGAGATGCAATTGTAGCATTTGTGGGAGAATGTGACGTAAAATTAACTGAAATGGTTGATATTGAAGATGTTATCAACAATGAACCAATATACAGCAAATGTATGCTAAGCTTCATTTCAGAACAATTTAACGTAGGATTAGTCGAAGGTGTTTTCAGACAAAGACTTTTAATATGTACTATTAAAGAAGCTTTGGAAAAACGCGGTATACAAGTTAAAAGAGATGGAGACGACTTATTCTTTGACAATAAAAAACTTACAGTTTCAATTGCAACAAAATCAGTAAATTCAATATTAATCCACACAGGTATTAACATAGATTCTCAAGGAGCGCCGGTTCAAGCAAGCGGGCTTGCAAGTGAACTTGGGATTTCAGATATAAAAGATTTTGCAAAAGAAATAATGGATAAATATTCTCAAGAAATTAATGATATAATATTAGCGTCAACAAAAGTTAGAGGTGTATAATGGAAGAAGATTCAAGAAAACCTTCACATATTAGTTATAAAGAATATCAAAAAAAAGTCACAAAAAATCCTAATGAAGGGATAATAATATTTGTTTCGGCTTTTTTCATTTTGCTTCTTTTGTTTCTAGGAATAGCAAAACAAATATCACCTGAAGTAGATGTTTCAATAGGAGAAGAAAATCAACAAGAAACAACTGATATGGATGATTCATACAATAAAACATCTGTAGATTCCAGATTAAAATTATTACAAGAAGAAGATAGTTCTCAAGGCGAAAAAATGTTTAATGATGCACTTGAAGAAAAAGTTGTTATACCAAAAGATAAAAAAGAAACTTCAACTGCTTCAAATAATGAGTTTCAGGAAGAACCGGTAAATCTTGTCAACCAAGAAGCCAATCCAAAACCGGATGAAACAGCATCACCTGCACCTCAAAGAATACAAGTACAACCAAATGTTTCTTCAAAAGTGGTAGTCGGATATTACGCAACAAAAGAACAGGCAGAAGTTGCTAAAGGTATTATTGCTGAATCAGGAATGAATATATCACCTTTTGTTAGAAGTATCGGTGGAGCATACACTATTCAAGTCGGCTCTTACACGACAAGAGAAAAAGCTCAAAGTGTTGTAAACGATCTTTTAAGAAACAATTATCCTGCAAGAATAATTACAGAATAATTAATAAAAAAAGAGTTCAATGAACTTTTTTTTTAATTAAACCAATTACAAGAATCACCTTTACACAATATATTTTCCAAATTCGCCATAACATCTTCTTTTGTCATTTCATATGTTACAGGCGTGATTGAAATTTTATTATTTTTTACAGCTGCAATATCTGTATTAGAATCCTCTGCTTCAGTAATAAGTTCACCTGCCATCCAATAATAAACTTTTCCTCTCGGATCAATTCGTTTTTCATAATTATCTGTAAACATTTTTCTTCCAAGTTCTGTTATTGCAACACCAGCAATATCTTCTTCATCAAGAGCCGGAACATTAATATTTAAGATACTCTTTTTGGGAAAATTAAAACCTTTCAATTTTTTCAATAAAAGATTAACAAAGTTTGCACTATATTCAAAGTTTTCGTATTCATAATTCATACTTGCTAATGACATTGCAATACTTGGCACACCAAGCATTGCACCTTCCATAGCACAACTTACAGTACCTGAATACAAAATATCAGCGCCTAAATTAGGCCCGTGATTAATACCGGAAATTACTATATCAGGTTGTTCTTCCGGAGTCAAAATCGCATTTATACCTATTTTCACACAATCCCCAGGAGTCCCTGTTGTAACCCAAGCTCTTTTTACACCGTTATATGCCTCAACTTCTTCAACTCTTAATGGTGTATGCAAAGTTAAAGAATGCCCTGCAGCACTTCTTTCTCTGTCAGGTGCTATAACATATACATCATGTTCTTTAGCAAGTGTTGAAGTCAAACATCTTATACCATTTGCTGCAATACCGTCATCATTAGATACTAATATTTTCATATTTCTCCCTTTCAATACAAAATAACTATATTTTTATAATACTATAATCTATTAATTAATAAAATCTCTAATATTAAGAAATGTAACAAAATATAATTTTGATATTACAAATATAGCAATTATATATACAAAAAATTTTTTATATATATGACACGAGGAAAGCATAAAACGAGGAATCAAAAAAACGTTTTATTGCACACTACACTTCACACTATTACGAGGAATTGTTCAAGAATTCCAACGTCGTTTTCGAAAGAAGGCGGCGTTTTTTTTATGCTTTTACACAACACATAAACAAACAACCTTTCAAGCAAGTAAAAACTACTTGTTAACAATTGCTAAAACTTCTGCTAATTTACCGCCACGATTATTTTTAAATTTAATCTCTTTTTTTGTTTCTTCAGGGGTAAATTCAGACTTTTGATAGTTAATCAAATATTTCATAAATTCAGGGCTAAACATCTTACTCCTTTGCTACACTAAAAAATTTAATTCACACATATATATAAAAACACAAAATATTAAATTATTGTCAGATATTTACAAATTATTTACAATATTTAATGTGATGTTATAATAAAAATATAGGAAATAATTATGTACCAATCTTCAATTATAGATATCATTTCCCCTATAATGGCAGGGCCTTCGAGCTCACACACTGCTGGGGCTGTAAGGTTAGGTTTGCTTGCCCGTAATATATACAATGCAAAACCTGATAAAATAACCTTTAAATTATACAATTCATACGCATCTACAGGTAAAGGCCATGGGACTGATAAAGGTCTTCTTGCAGGATTTTTGGGATTTTCTGTATGTGACAAACGAATTAAAACCGTATTTGAAACAGACGAAGCGAAAAATCTTAACTATGAATTTGAATATCTTCAGGATTTTAATCGGCATCCAAATGCAGTTGATTTTGTCATAGAAGGTGGATTGAACATATTAATATCAGGGAATTCTGTTGGTGCGGGAGAAATAGAAATTACGAACATTAATAAATTTTCTGTAAAACTTAACGGTAAATATAATACCCTTTTACTCGTATATGAGGATATGCCTGGTGTAATATCTTCAGTCACTTCAATAATCCAAAAGGACAAAGTTAATATTGCATCACTTCACTGTGACAGAAGCGGCAAAGGTAAAGATGCGTCTATGTGTATTTGTTTGGATGGAGAATTATCTCATAACTGTATAAAAGAGATTAATGGACACAGAGATATGTACATCGTAAGATACATTAAAAAATTAGAAAGTTAATTATGAAATATCCAATAACAACATTTAGACAATTATATTATGCTTGCAAAGAAAATAAGAAACAGATATTTGAAATAGCCCTTGAAAATGAAGTCGACAAAGGAGAATATTCAGAATATCAAGTAAGACTCCAAGCTAAAAAAAGTCTTGATGCAATGAAAGAAGCAATTGAGGAAGGTTTAAAATCCGTTGAACTTTCTCCAAGCGGCATGAGTGGGAATAATTGTAACAAGCTTCAAAAAAGATACCAAAAAGCTCATTCTCTACTTGGTAAAACAGCTGAAAAGATTATGATATACGCACTTGCAACAAGTGAACAAAATCTTAGAATGGGGACTATTGTTGCTTGTCCTACAGCCGGATCCTGCGGTATTATACCCTCAGTATTGATATCTTATGCTGAAGATAATAAGATAAAAGAAGATACTGAAATTAATGCTCTTATTACAGCAGGCGAAATAGGAAGAATTGTTTCCAATAAAATGTCCCTTGCAGGAGCTGTAGGCGGATGTCAAGCAGAATGCGGAGTTGCTTCAGCAATGGCAGCAGGTGCCTTAACACAAATGCGCGGGGGAACAGTAAAACAAGTTATTGATGCCTCAGCCCTAGCAATGAAGAACATTTTAGGCCTAACCTGTGATCCTGTGTGCGGCTTGGTTGAAATTCCTTGCGTAAAAAGAAATCCTTTTTTAGCAATTCACGCAGTTACGGCAAGCGAACTTGCTATGGCAGATATAATGTCGAAAATTCCTCCTGACGAAATAGTGGATGCTATGGAACAAACAGGTCAACTTATGTCCCCATTACTAAAAGAAAGCTCCAAAGGCGGTCTTGCAACGACCAAAACTGCTCTTGCATTAGCCAAAAATATTTTAAAATAGCTCTTTGTAAAGTTTTGTAAATATTTTCCAAAAAATAGACAATTTTCTTGAAAATATATCCTTAATATATATATAAGAGATATGAGTATTAAGTATTAAGGAGATATATTTATGGGCATGAATAGTGGTCGCGTTGAAGCAATCAGACTTGATGATACAAGTAAGACATCATACACAAGCAATGTTAAGAAAAAAAATCCTTGGGAGAATATAGGTGCAGCAATGACCGGAATTGGTTCTATGCTGAACTTACCGGATAATTTCAACAGTGCATTTACTGTTGGTAAGAGTGGCAACCAAAATGAAGGAGCCTTCTTAGGATAATTTTTGCAAAAAGTTTTTATTTGATATAAACTAGTCTTCGAAAGAGGACTAGTTTTTATGTTATTAGCCGCAGATATAGGAAATACAAGCATTACTTTAGGTATTTTTGATGAAGATGCCCTAGTTGAAGAATATAGACTCGCATCCGATAAAGATTTACCATTAGAAGAATATGAAGTACTTTTAAAATCATTATGCAAAGATTTTACAATTGATGGAGCAATCATTTCATCAGTTGTCGAAGAACTTACAAAAAAATTCAAAACAGCTGTTGATGAAACATTTAAACTTGATGCAATTATATTGTCAACAGACATAAATACAGGAGTTAAAATTGCACTTGATAATCCAAAAGAAGCAGGAGCCGACAGAATTGCAAATGCTGCAGGTGCTTATGTTCTGTATAATCATCCTGTAATTGTTGTTGACTTTGGAACTGCAACAACCTTTGATATAGTTAATAAAAACGGCGAATTTATCGGCGGAATTATTGCTCCGGGAGTTAATCTTCAGCTAAAGTCTTTAAACAAATTCACATCAAAACTTCCAAGAATTGATGTTACTTTGTCATCTGCAGCAATCGGCCACAACACTACAGATGCTATCCTTTCAGGCGTATTAAGAGGGACTGCCTCAATGATAGATGGGCTTGTTGAACAATGCGAAAAAGAATTAGGAAAAAAAGCCGTTGTTGTTGCAACAGGTGGTTATTCAGGATTAATTGCAAATTATTTAAAGCACCCGTTTGACTTTATAAATCCTACTCTTACTCTTGAAGGACTTAGACATCTTTACCAAATTAACAAATTAAATATTGTAAGTGAATTGCAAGAAGTTTCCCATTAAGTTTTCGTTCCAAACTTGAACATCTTCAGGAACAGAAAGTACTACTGGGGTAAAGTTCCAAATATATTTAATATTTGCATTAACTAAAAAATCTGCCGTACTTTGAGCGAATTTACCTGGAACTGTCAAAATCGCAATATCAACATCTTCCTCTTTTGCGGCTTGTGGGAGTTTAGAAACTTCTTGAATTTTCAGATTATTAACAAGTTTTCCGATTTTTGCAGAATCGTTATCGAATAATGCAAGAATATTTAAGCCATAATCAGTAAAATTACCGTAATTTGCAAGAGCTGATCCTAAATTTCCCGCACCAATAATAAAAGCTTTTTTTGTTTTTTTAAACCCTAAAGTCTTTTCAATAGATACTTTTAATTCCTTAACAATATAACCCACTCTACTTTTCCCGGAATTATTTAACAAATTGATATCTTTCCTTACCTGAGAATCATCAATATGCAAAAGATTTGCAATCTGCTTACTTGAAATAACCTCAATTCCTTTATTTATATAATCAGACAAAATACAATGGTAAAGGGTGAGTCTATTTATAACCTTTTCTGAAATCTTATTATTCATAACATAATTATAGCACAAACGCTATAAAAAGAAAAAGACGGGGTTGCGATCCAAACCCGTCTAGCTTATGAATTAATATGTATTGTTAGTTTCGCTCTCTATATCTTTTTTATATATAATATATACCACAAAACTAATCCTTTATAACTAGTTATTAAGAAATATTTCTAATTCTAAAGTATTATTTATAAATATATTCATGCTCCAGAACTAATTTTAATTCATTAATTAACTTCACGTTTTTCCTCTTCCCGTACAAAATTTGCCAATTCTTCAAGATGCCTGTCTTCTATTGCATCAATTAATTCTTGAACTGATTTTATTTTATTTAGAGCAAAACCTGTTTCAGCAAGAAGAACACAGTCATTGCAAAGTCTATAACCATCATATTCTATTGAACCTGCAAGACATTTATGCTGACCGCAGCAATCACAATCGAAGTATTCATCAATTATATCCGGATTATCTTCTATATCATCCAATCGCATTTGTTCAACAACTTGCGCCATTTCTTGAGCTATTTCTTTTTCTGTTTTTTTCATTTTATTAAATTCCTCATTTTGCTGACAGCTTCAGCTAAACCGGTAAATACTGCACGAGAAATTATGCTATGCCCGATATTTAATTCATAAAGGCCATCAATTTCATGCATTCTATGAACATTTTCATAATTAAGTCCGTGCCCTGCATTAACTTTTAAGCCTAAACTTTGAGCTAATTCTGCAGCTTTCTTAAGCTTTTGAAATTCTGCTTCTTCTTCTTCATACCCAAAACATTCTGAATATGTTCCGGTATGAAGTTCAATAAATTGAGCACCTGTTTGAGCAGAAGCTTTAACCTGTTCTTCATCAGGGTCTATGAACAAACTGACTATAATACCAGCATCCAATAATGGTTTAATAAATTCAGACACTCTTTCAACTTGCCCTGCAACATCAAGACCACCTTCAGTTGTAACTTCCTGACGTTTTTCAGGCACAAGACATATAGAATAAGGTTTTACATCAATTGCTATTTGTTGAATATCATCTGCCATAGCCATTTCAAGATTTAAACGCGTTTTTAATTTATCAATCAATGAATAAACATCTTCATCTTTTATGTGGCGTCTATCCTCTCTTAAATGAGTTGTTATTGAAGTTGCGCCATTCTCTTCTGCTATTTCTGCAGCTTTTTCAACACTTGGTTCTACCCCGCCTCTTGCATTTCTTAATGTCGCAACGTGATCTATATTTACACCTAATAGCATAATATTTACCTCTTTTCTTTTGTAAGTTTTAATAGTGCCGTGTAAGAAGGCAAAATAGTTGTTTTCCCATCTTTTGTAGCCATATCTATTGCCTTTTTAATATTTGGCTCAATAATAATTTTTCCCTGTGGAATTCCTGCATATTTTAACCTTGTTGCCATATCATTTGCACGAATTCCTGATGTTATAACAAGTTTTTTTGCATCTTTCAACTGTTCAAAATCGCTGTCCCAAAGCCAGGAAATATCTCTTCCATCAGCGTAATTATCATTAATAGCTATTACAATATTTGAATTTAAATCAACAGTTTTTAAAACTTCGCTGGCTCCTGTAGGATTTTTAATAAGTTGAATAACTGCAGGATTTCCATTAATTACACATTTTTCAGTTCTTCCAAAAATTGCATGATAACTGTCAAGTGCTTTTTGAATTTCTACCTGATTTAATCCGCATTGAAATGCAAAAGCAATTGCTGCAAGAGCATTATAAGCATTATACAAACCTGCAAGATTAACCTTGAATTCAAAAGAAATGCCCCTATTTTCTACACTGATTACTGAATAGTCATCATATACAATAACATTTGCAGGATAATTGCATTTAGGGCGTTTATACCCACAATGAGGGCAATAATAATGACCCTGCTGTGCAAAAAACTGCTTTGTATATTTTAATTCTTCATTACAAGAGCAATTAAAAACTTCTGACGGAGCGTTAGATTTATTTTCATAGCTGCACTTATATTCAACATTTTCAAAACCGTAATAAACAGCATATTTTGTTCTGTTAAATGTCGCAACAATCGGATCATCAGCGTTTAGAATAAGTTTTAGGTCAGGATTTTTATCTATAGCATTTTTTATAAATTGAGCAGTAGTATTAAGTTCGCCGTATCTGTCAAGCTGATCACGAAAAAGATTTGTCACCACAAGATAATCGGCATTAATATAATCATATAACCTTGAAAGGTAAGCTTCATCTGATTCAATAACAGCATAATCAAAACGTTTTAAAGGTCTTACGCAAAGCGCAAACACATTAGCCACACCTGTCAGCATATTCGCACCTTTAAGGTTATGAATAACCCTTTGGTGTGCGACTTCAAGAATATGAGCAATTATACCTGAAGTTGTGGATTTTCCGTTTGTCCCTGTTATTGTCACAATTCTCTTTTTAATATATTTAGGACAATATCTCAAAAAATCGGGACACAACTTTAAAACAAGCATCCCAACAAAAGATGTCCCTGAAGATTTGTTCAAAATTTTAATTGCAAGGTAAGCTAATCTTGCAACTATTAATGACAGGTAAAATTTTATCTTGTTTATCATAAATAGTCCTTTAGACGTATTCTAATTTTTATCAAATTATTCTATCCTTAATTAATATAATACAAAAGTAAGAATAAGAGAAATGTATTTATTTATTGCAACAATTTTCATAGCAGAGTTAATCATTGCAGTAACAGTTATAAACTTCATTGCAAAAGTGGACAATAAAGTTTGTGAACTCAACTGCTGTGTTGAAGCATTTAACCCATTAGCAAAAATTTGTCTCCAATACACAAGATGTCTTGCAACAAATTTCAGGGCAAATTTTGATAAGGTTATCAAATTTATAAAGCACAAAAAAGAACAATTATTTAACAAACTAATAATCCTAATAGGAATTTATATTGTTCTGTTTTTATTCAGGGCAAAATTCAAAAAATATGCAAAAGCATATCATATAGCAGGCCTAATCCAAGATATAGCGGGCAATTTCCTAATTTAGCTTGTAATCTTAAAAAAAATATGATAAAATAAAAAATGAAAGATGAGGTTATGTTATGAGTAAAAACAAATCATTAATGTTTGGAATGGGCTTACTTGCAGGCGTTGTAGGCGGACTTATTGCAGGAGTTCTTTATGCACCGCAATCAGGTGAAGAATCAAGAAAACAGATTAAAGATACAGCCTGCGAATTATACGAAAAGAATTCACCTGCGATTAAGGAAGCTAAAAAACAAGCTCTTGAAAATATTGATTTAATGAAATATAAGCTTGAAAGGCAATTGAGAAAATTTAATAATATGATAAAATCAAAGAAACTTCTAAAAGCAAAAGAGCTTGAAGAAATGGACAGTGAATACACAGAATACAATTAAGTAAAGGGAAATATTAAATGGAGATGTCACAAATTGCGTTAAATCAAGGGCTAACTTTTTTAGCCTGGGCAACCGGAGTAATTTTTATTGTTGTCGCAGGTTTTTTGGTAAAACTCTTGATAGACTTGTCAAAACTGGCAAAAAATTTAAATGAAACATCAATTATAGTTAATACGGAATTAAAACCGACTTTACAAGAATTAAATACTACTTTGAATTCTATAAACGAAATTATTAAAAGTACAGACAAAGGCGTCGGAGATTTTAAAACAGCCGTAGGAAAAGCTATTGATAAAGCAAAAGTTGTATCAGGCAGTTTGATTGGCGGGTTGTTCAACGGATTTGTAACAGCTTACAAATTATTTAAAAAATAGCCGTTTATGGTGATTAATATTCAAAGAAATAAAGTTAAAATTATAAAAAGAAAAACAGTAAAGGAGTCATTATGTCAGCAACTAAATTTTTAGCAGGTTTTATAGTCGGCGGTGCAATTGGTGCTATTGCAGGGGTTCTTCTTGCTCCAAAATCAGGAGAAGAAACACGTGCGATGTTAGCAGATAGTGCAAAAGAAGCTATGAAAAGAGCAGATGAAACTGTAAAAGAAATTCAATCTAAAGCAGATGACGTTGTTTCTGATATGCAGAAGAAAGGTGATGAAATTAAAGAAAAACTTCAAAACCTCATAAATCAGCAAAAAGAAGCTAAGCAAGAAGCTTAATTGAAAGAAAGATAAAAAATAAAAAATGGAGCTGTAAATAACTACCGCTTCATTTTTTTTTACTCCCTTTTGTAACAATTTCTTTTACATCTTAATAATAATGAAAAATTGTATTTTTTAATGGGTATATAAAAATTGGAGGAGTCTATGTTATCAGGGAACAAAAAGGGAGATGCACTAGCATTGCTTATTGATGGTGTCAACAATTGCTATAAAATAAAACGTATCTTAAATAATGAAAATGAATTATCTATGATACAAATTTTAAATGAAAGAGGCCGTATATATAAATGTCTATTTTACGATGAGAATGGAAGAACTTCTAATTTGTGTGTTTATAATCCATCTACCGGTAAAGAAGTAAAAAATATTACATATCGTTCTGATGGAAAAACCATTTCTTCAATTAGGGAATACTACCCGACTTCAGGAGTCATTAAATGTGTTACTTTTTATAAGGAAGATGGACAAAATATTTCTTCTTTAGTAGAATACAATGAAAATGGTGATGAAGTATGTTTTTCTTTATATGATGAAAAAGGGGAAGTAACAAAGAATTATTTTTAATTTTTACCTTTCAATGCTTCATCAAGAGCTTTTTCCAACACTGTAATTTTATTTTCCAATACAGCAATTTTAGATGCACTTGTTTGATTTGATATAGAATCTTTTTCAAGTTCACGTTTATATGCTTTGTATTTTTCTTTTAAAGACAAATATAAAGGAGCAAAAAAACAAATTGCCGATATCTGTCCAAGTAAAAACAATATTAAAATATACACAGCCATATTTAATGTAACAGACAATGGAGAAACATGTAAAATCTGAGCAATTTTACTACTCAAAACTGTTACTCCTGCTGTGTCTTGATAGTTCATTAACAATAATACAAATAATATTAATATTGATAAAATTGATATAAATTTCATTTATAAACCTCTCAAATATTTTAAAACCTTGTCAATTTTTTCATCAGGCTTTATACCCAATTCTATTATTTCATCTCCAAAAGGTTTTGTAAACCTCAAGTAATATGACTGTAAAACCTGCTCATCTGTTTTCACTTTTCCCTGTCCTGCGCCATATAATGTGTCATTATAAACAGAATGATTAATACTTTTCATATGAACTCTTATTTGATGAGTTCGCCCTGTAACTAAAGTTAACTCAACATAAGTTGCATCTTTAAACCTTTCAACAACTTTTACAATTGTCTTGCTTGGTTTGCCATCTTCTCTTACCATCATCTTATGGGGTTGATTAGGATTTCTGCCGATTGGAGAATTTATTTCAAATTCATCTTCTTTTATTACACCTTTGACAATTGCCCTATATTTTTTTGTTATCGTATGTTCCTTAATCTGGTGAGCTAAAAATTCGTGTGCTTTATTATTCTTCGCAATCATAAGCAATCCTGAAGTATTCCTGTCTAAACGGTGAAGAATTCCTTTCCTGAATTCACCATTTATATCAGAAAGATTTTCTCCAAATTTGTATAATAAAGCGTTTACCAATGTATCTTCACGCTCTAACGGAGTCGGATGAGTAAGCATACCTGAAGGCTTGTTCACAACAGCCATATTGTCATCTTCATAAACTATATCAAGCTTGATATTCTGAGGCTTTATTGAGATATCTTCTGCTTCCGGGATTTCATATTCTATTTTATCATTCTCTTTAAGAAGATATGAAGGCTTTTTCCCTTCACTATTAATCTTTACAGCCCCAGACTTTATAAAAGATTGAATTTTAGATCGGGATAATTCAGGCGTTATTTCAGACAAATAACTGTCCAATCTTTTATTTTCGTCGTTTTCGTCAATGTAAATTATCATTTTGTTTTCTTTATAAGTATCAAAATTATTAAAGCAATAACACCAATATTTATAAATATATCAGAAACATTAAACACAGGGAAATTAATAAAATTAAGTTGGAAGAAATCCCTTACATAACCATAAACAATTCTTTCATGCAGATTACCTGCAATTCCTGCAGACAAAATAGTTATAAAGAAAATTGACTTTAAAGGAATTGTTTTTATATGTTTTATTACATATAAAGCAAGTAAAACAAGAGCTATCATTGAAACAATAATCAACAACTCTCTTGAATCCTGCAAAATACTAAATGCAGCTCCCGTATTTTTAATATAATTAAGAGAAAATACAGGGTTTGACATCTTATACCCTGAAGCCAGCTGTTCAACCATTATATTTGACAGATAAAGATCCGTAAAAACAAAAAATACATAGCAAACAACAAAATATATAAATTTACTTATCTTTTCCATTATCTTTATCCTTGTTTAGCTGTTCCTCATCGAACTTCAAATATTTATTTTCAGGGATAACATTTACCCTTGTCATTATAAAAGCAAGCCCGCCCATATATACTCTAACTTTGTCAGGTGAATAATTTTCAGCTCTGGTAATTCCGACAGAAGCAACAGCATATTCATTTACATTCTTATTATTTGATAAAAAGAAACGTTCTAATATATTATCATCAGGCATTTTTCTAAAAGCTTCTTCATTTTTTTCCTGCGGATAAACAATATTTTCTTTGTTAATAGAAGCAACTACAACAGAATCTACAGGCGAATCAACTTTCAAAGTTGCCGTATAAGATTTACCTGCACCAATCTGCTGCGGAGCATTCAGTTCCATATTTATATATCTTGCATCACCGTATTTTAAAGAAGAAGTTTCTTCCAATATTTTTTCAGAACTTATCAACCATTTATTACCTTGTTTTTCAAGATAATAAATACATTTTGAAGTTGAATAAAGTTCTCCTATTGCAACAATATCACCAATATCATCATGAGAAGTTGCAACAGCTGATTCTTCAACCAAAACGGAAGCGTAATTATCACTAAATTGAATATTTTTTATGTCTGTATAATAAACAATATCCGGATAAGTTTTCCAAGTATCCTCAACCAATTTGAAATAAATATCTTTTGTAAATCCGTCTGAATTTACAAAATCCTGTGAATACAAAGATTTTAAACCTTCCAAATCATATTTATTTGTATATACAGACTGTTTGTCTATAACATTTTTAACAGCTTTATAAGTAGCTTTATTTATTTTATTTTGTTCAATTCTAGCTTTTTGTGCAGCAAACACACCTGCCTCAGAAGGCATATAAGCGTTACCTGCCAATAATAAAGCTGCAAATAATAAAACGGATATTTTTTTCATATCTATATTATACATAAAAACTTTTTTTATGCTATTATTTTTTTATAGATTAGGAGAGAAAAAGATGAAAGATGCATATTTTCCGCAAGAAATAGAAAAAAAATGGCAAAAAATATGGGAAGAAAAGGGAACATTCAAAACCCCTGAAACAAGCGATAAACCTAAATATTATGCCTTATCCATGTTTCCATACCCATCCGGAAAACTTCATATGGGACATGTTAGAAATTACACTATCACAGATGTAATTGCACGTTTCAAAAAAATGAACGGGTATAATGTACTTCACCCAATGGGCTGGGATAGTTTCGGACTACCTGCAGAAAATGCAGCCATGAAACATGGTGCCAACCCTGAAACTTGGACTGATGAAAATATTGCATATATGACAAAGCAATTAAAAATGCTCGGACTCTCATATGACTGGGATAGAGAAGTTACAACATGCAAACCTGATTATTATAAATGGACACAATGGTTATTTCTACAATTATATAAAAAAGGTTTGGCATACAAAAAAGAAGCTGCAGTCAACTGGTGTGATGAATGCGGAACTGTTCTTGCAAATGAACAAGTAATTGATGGTAAATGCTGGAGATGCGACCACGTTGTAGAAAAAAAATATTTGTCACAGTGGTTTTTGAAGATTACCGATTACGCAGAAGTCCTGCTTGAAGACTTGGATAAATTAACAGGCTGGGGCGATAACGTAAAAACAATGCAGGCAAACTGGATTGGCAAATCTCAAGGCGCAATTTTAAGATTTAAAGTTGTAGAAAAAGATTTGGAAGTTCCAGTATATACAACACGTCCTGATACAGTTCACGGTATTACATATTTAGTTGTAGCTCCTGAATATAAAGATATTGAAGCATTAACAACACCTGAAAATAAAGAAGCAGTTGAGGAATATCGTGCTAATGCTCGCAAAATGACAGAGATTGAAAGATTATCTACAGATAGAGTAAAAACAGGTGTTCCTTTAGGAACTCACTGTATAAACCCGTTTACCGGAGAAAAATTCCCTCTATGGACAGCAGATTATGCTTTAGTAGAATACGGAACAGGTGCTGTAATGGCTGTACCTGCACACGATACAAGAGATTTTGATTTTGCAAAGAAATACAATCTTCCGCTAAAGGTTGTAATTCAAGACCCTCAAAATCCTTCTGATTGCAAAGATGCAGCTTATACAGAACCTGGAGTTTTAGTAAATTCTAATGAATTTAACGCAATGAGTAATGAAGATGCGAAAAAAGCTATTACTCAAAAAGCTGTAGATGAAGGATTTGGAGAATTTAAAACTCAATACAGACTTCGTGACTGGCTTGTTTCAAGACAAAGATACTGGGGGGCACCAATTCCTGTTGTATACTGCGACAAATGCGGTATTCAACCTGTACCAGAAGATCAGCTTCCTGTATTGTTGCCAAAAGATGTTGATTTTTCAGTAGTTGGAAAATCTCCGATTACAACATCAAAAACATTTGTAAATACAACTTGTCCTTGCTGCGGCGGACCTGCTAAGCGCGAAACCGATACTATGGATACATTTGTATGTTCAAGCTGGTATTATTTAAGATATTCTGATGCAAAAAATGACAAAATGCCGTTTGCTAAAGACAAGGTAAATAAATGGTTACCTGTTGATCAATATGTTGGCGGTATTGAACACGCAATTTT
>CALVGY010000015.1 GCA_944327215.1 Candidatus Gastranaerophilales bacterium
TCAGGTATTGTTTCAGGTAACTTCTCAGGTTTCTGGATTGGTATGGTTATCGTATTATTAATGGGGCTTGCATATTTTGCATCAACTCATATCCCTGAAACTTTGATGATTTATCCTTCAGTATTTGCATTTGGTTTGGTAGCATTTGGTTTCTTAGGAATGGGACCTGTTACAATCGCAGTTGATTCATACGGCCCTGTAACAGATAATGCTCAATCAGTTTATGAATTGTCATTAATTGAAGATATTCCAAATATTGCAGAAGATATCGAAAAAGATTTTTCATTCAAACCTGATTTTGATAACGCTAAGAAATACTTAGAAGAAAATGACGGTGCAGGAAACACATTCAAAGCAACATCAAAGCCTGTATTAATCGGTACAGCAGTTGTTGGTGCTACAACAATGATTTTCTCATTGATTCTTGTAATCAAATCTACTTTGGGTATAGAACCTGAAATGATTTTGAATGTGTTAAACCCTTATACATTACTTGGTTTCTTATCAGGTGGTGCAGTAATTTACTGGTTCTCAGGTGCATCTATGCAAGCTGTTACAACAGGTGCATATTCTGCAACTGAATATATTAAGGATAACATCAAACTTGACGATGCAAATTCAAAAAGCGCTAATGTTGCAAATTCAAAAGAAGTAGTAAAAATTTGTACTCAATACGCTCAAAAAGGTATGGTAAATATCTTTATCGCATTGTTTGCATTTGCACTAGCATTTGCTTGCTTGTCAGCTCCAAGCTGCAAAACTTCAGCACCTGTGGCATTCTTCGTAAGCTACTTGATTGCAATTGCAGTATTTGGCTTGTTCCAAGCTGTATTTATGGCAAATGCCGGCGGATGCTGGGATAACGCTAAGAAAATCGTTGAAGTAGATTTAGCAGAAAAAGGCACTCCACTTCATGAAGCAACAGTTGTAGGTGATACTGTAGGTGATCCGTTCAAAGATACATCATCAGTAGCAATGAACCCAATTATTAAATTCACAACATTGTTTGGGTTGTTAGCAATGGAAATTGCAATTTCTGAAAACTTCAGAAATGTTGCACCTGTTGCAGGCTGGATATTCCTAGTTATTGCTTTGGTATTTGTAGTTCGTTCATTCTATGCAATGAGAATTCCGACAAATAAATAACAAAGTAAATTAATATTTAAACAGCCTCACTTAAGTGAGGCTGTTTTTATAAGGTATACAATTAAAATTTAATAGGATATTTTTCTTTGATTTGCCAGCCTTCTTTTCTTATAACATCACCGCAACAATTAGCAATTGAGCTATGACATCCAGGCCAAGATGTTGTTAAGTACAATTGTTCTGGTTTTCCGTTATTACCACAGGGTAATAAATCAAAAACCTTGCCTTGCCAGTAGAACAAACGACTTTTTTTAGGTGCATATAGGAAATAAAATCTATCATATCCTGAAATATTTTTCCCTTTATCCCCGTCTAAATCAACCATTATTGATCCAAGTAAATGATAAGGACCTTCGGCAAGCCACAATTTACTTTCCCAAGGCGCAACCACAAAGCTATATTTTGCACCGGTAGCATCATAAAAAGAACCTTCTGACTTATTATAGTCCAATGTATTTATGTATGGTTTTATATAATTATTATACAAATATTCTTTCTTATCGGCTTCAGAAAGCGACTTTATATCTTCACTTAACCAATCTTCAGGTTCCAATCCCTTTTCGGATATTGCCAATTGAGTTGCATTAGATAAAATGCTGTATACTTGTTTTAAACGATTAACAGTATACTTTTTTTTATAATTAGAAATTAAAGACGGTATCGTTATTGCAGATACAACACCGATAATGCCAAGAGTTATAAGTGTTTCTGCTAAAGTGAAACCATATTTGCTACGAAATTTTAAATCTAATAGTTTAATCATTATTTTCCTTTTTGTAATGGTGTTTTAAAGTAACCGAGTAGACATATTGTCTACGGCAATTTGAACTGATTGTAGCACAATAAATAAAATGAGTAAAGATATCTGTAAAATTTTCGGTAAAAAGTTATATAAAATTCGTAATGCCAAAAATATGTCGCAAGAAGAATTAGGATTCGAAGTGGGTTTGGACAAGTCTACTATTGGCAAATATGAGCTTGCCAAAAGATGTATAAATATTAGAACTGCAAAACAGATTGCAGATGCTCTCGGAGTAAAGTTATCCGAAATGCTGGATTAACATGTAGGGCTTTTTTATTTTATACAATTGTAAAAAGCTTATTTAAAATGAATGAGTCTTTTATTTTTGTTTGTGATAATATTTGTTTATAGAATATTATAGAAGGGAATAATAATGAGTTTAACAGTATATTTAGGGATAGATGTAGGATCAGTAACGACAAAACTTGCTCTAGTTGATGAAAAGGGCAAATATGTTGACAGCTTCATGCTCAGAACTGCAGGTAAGCCTGTTATGGCAGTTCAAAAAGGTTTGAATGAATTATATTCTAAGAAATTAACTGATTATAACGTAATGGGTGTTGGAACAACTGGTTCCGGCCGTAACTTGGCTGGAGCTTTGGTTGGTGCTGATGTTATAAAAAATGAAATTACAGCGCATGCTGTTGCTGCAAGTATAAATGTTCCTGGGGTTCAAACAATTCTGGAAATCGGCGGACAGGATAGTAAAATTATTATTCTTCGTGATGGTATAGTAACAGATTTTGCTATGAACACTGTTTGTGCTGCAGGTACTGGAAGTTTTCTCGATCAGCAGGCAAACAGATTGAATGTTCCGATCCAAGACTTTGGCGCAACTGCATTGAAATCTACAAATCCTGCACGTATTGCCGGTCGTTGCGGAGTATTTGCTGAGAGTGATTTGATTCACAAACAACAGCTTGGTTATCCTGTAGAGGATTTGTTATATGGCTTGTGTCAAGCTTTGGTAAGAAACTACCTGTCAAACTTAGCTCTTGGTAAAGAACTTTTACCGGTCTTTTCATTCCAAGGCGGTGTTGCTACAAATTCAGGTATGGTAAAAGCGTTTGAAGAAGCTTTGGGCCATAAAGTTGTAGTCCCTGAAAATCACCAAACAATGGGTGCAATCGGAGCTGCATTATTAGCTATGGAAAATCATCAATATACAGAAGCTCCAACCAAATTTAAAGGCTGGCAGGTTGGTGAAATGCACTTTCATTCAATCACTTGCGATTGTACAGGATGCTCAAATAATTGTGAAGTTATAACAATTGTTGAAGGTGGCGAAGAAATTCAGCATGTTGAAAAAATAAAAGATATTAAAGGAAATATTATTGCTCGCTGGGGCGGTACTTGCGGAAGATGGGATATTTCGTAAAGCCTTTATAATAATATATATATAGGCGTTCCCAGATGTACTTTAAAGCAAATTTTTTATATAAATATATATTTATTGTTAAGTTTATTTATATAGATTAATCTAAATGGAAATAATGTATAATTTTTGTTTGGAAAAAACTAGAGTTTTTATGCTAAACTTTAGTTATGCAGGATTTATCAAAATCAATTTCAAATATACGTAAAAAATATCGGGATATATTTATAAAAACCGCAGATGCTATAAATGAGCGTGTTGAAGAAATTAAACCTAAAAATTTAGATGGTGACATTTTTGATACATTTGAAAAAGGAAGTGTCGGAGAAAAATGGCAGATTGCTGTTTTGGATATGTTTGAGAATGATATATCTCGTGAAATTGTAAGAAAATGGAACGAACTTCTTGCTTATAGAAAAAATTTTTCTTGTAAAGGATGTGCAACTTGTTGCAATTTAGCTTGCTCTGAATTTTCACCTGAAGAATTACAAGGGAAAGCTAAAAATGGTGATAAATTCGCGACACAGTTTACAAGTATTTTTATTCCATACGAGTCTAAGGAAGAAGCAAGGAAGATTTATCCTGAATATATAAAACTTTTGGAAGATAATTTGGAAGAAAATGTTTATTTTTATCATTGTCCAAAACTCACAGAATGTAAGCGTTGTTCTGACTATGAAAATCGTCCTCAAATCTGCAGAGATTTCCCTGATAATCCTTTAAGTATATTGCCTGAGTCTTGCGGGTTTTATGAATGGCGGAGGGAAGTTGAGCCTGTTGCTTTGATGCTTCATTCAATGGTGGAAATTATAGACTATTACAAAGAAAAAATACCTTATAAGAAAGTAGTATAATGAAAATATTGTCAGGTCTTACTCTTAAAGAGATTGAAGAAATAACAGATGAATTAAAAGCTTCTAAATTTAGAGCTCGTCAGATACATAATTGGATTTATCTAAAATCTGTAAAAAGTATTGATGAAATGACTGATTTATCTGTAAAATTCAGAGAAGAATTAAAAGAAATTGCAACCGTTACAGATATAAAAATCAAGGTAAAGCAAGAAAGTTCTGACGGAACTTTGAAATATTTGTTGGAATTCCCTGATGGAGAATGTGTTGAAACTGTTTTGATGCGCTTTGATAATCGTGCAAATTTAACAGCCTGTGTAAGTTCTCAAGTCGGCTGTGCTGTTAATTGCTCTTTTTGTGCTACAGGAAAACGCGGTTTTATAAGAAATCTTACTTATAAAGAGATTATAGAGCAGGTTTTGACAATTCAAAGAGATACAGGGCTAAAGGTAACAAATGTCGTGTTTATGGGGCAGGGGGAACCGCTTTTAAACTTAGATAATGTATTAAAAGCGATGGAAATGTTTAATGAAAACTTCCAAATAGGCGCGAGACGTTTAACTGTTTCGACATCAGGAATAATTCCTGGGATAAATCGTTTGGCAGAAATTGATATGCAATCAACTTTGGCACTTTCTCTACATGCTCCAAATCATGAAATAAGACGAAAACTAATGCAGATTGAAGATAATTATCCAATGCCTGAGTTGAAGAAGGCATTGAAGCATTATATTGAAAAAACCGGTAGACGAATTACTATTGAATATTTGCTTATAAGAGATTTAAACGATACTCTTCAAAGTGCAAAAGAGCTTGTTGACTATTTGCACGATTTGAAATGCAATATTAATTTAATACCTTATAATTCGACAGAAAAAAATGATTATCAAAAACCTTCGAATAATTCTATAATGCGTTTTAAATCATTGTTGGAACAATCAGGGAAAAAAGTGACTGTTCGTTTGGAACGCGGTGCAGATATTGACGCAGCTTGCGGACAGCTTAGCGGAAAGGTTAAAAAAGTATAGTGAAAGCGTTAATCCAAAGAGTTAAAAGAGCATCTGTAACAATAAATAATGAACTTTATTCTTCTATCAATAAAGGTTTATTGATTTTTCTTGGTGTAGAAAAGAATGATGCAAGAGAAAATGCAGAAAAATTAGCAGATAAAGTTGTTAAATTAAGAATTTTTGAAGATGAAAATGAGAAAATGAATTTGTCTATAAAAGATGTTCAAGGTGAAATGCTTGTGGTTTCTCAATTTACCTTGTGCGGGGATTGTAAAAAAGGAACACGTCCATCATTTGATAATGCTGCGCATCCTGATAAAGCTGTTGAATTATATGAATATTTTATAAATTGTATAAAAGAAAATTCAATTTCGGTTAAAACCGGAAAATTTAGAGAAATGATGGATGTCGAACTTATAAATGACGGCCCTGTAACTTTTATAGTCGAAAAATAAACATAGCACTTGCAAATATTGAGAAGGCATGGTATAATATAAACATTGATATAGAGTTAGAAATCGATTTTTTTATACTGAGGAGAAATTCTTATCTTTTATTAACCCGGAATTACGTTATTATTTTTTTAAATTAAGAGGCTTTCATTATGTATGTAAACAAGTGTATCAAATGTGGTCGTGAGTTTGAAACAAAAAACCCCAAAAGAGTTATTTGCCCGGATTGTTTATATCCAGACAAAAGTATGATGATTAACCCATCTTCGCCAAGTCAAGATGCAGCAAAAACAGAAACTACATCTCATTCAGAACCATTGAATGGATATAGCGCAGGGGGAAACGAAGAAGCTCCAAGATATTATAGTGCCGGAGGGAATCCAGAACCACAAAGATATTCTAGACCTCAAAGATCTTATCAAAACAACAATTATTCAAATCGCGGAGGCTATAGCCAAGGCGGATATAATAGAAATAATAACAACAGACCTCGAGACAATAGAGGTGGTTATAACAGACCTCAAGGCGGTTATCGTTCTCAACAGGGTGGGTATAACAGAAATAATAATTTCCAGAACAGACGCCCAGGTGGTAGACCGAATTTCCAAAATAAACGACCTAAAAATAAAGGACCTAAACAATTACTTGTAAGTAAGGAGCAATTAGAACAAATTGAAAAACTATATAAAGCTATGTTGCCTTTACCAAATCCTGATTGCCATGAAGTAATTGGTGAAAAAATCGGTTTGGAACCAAGAAAAGTTTTCTTTGGTATAAACCTTGTTAGACAAAAAATGATGCTTCCGAAATTGCCGTTTCCGAAACGTAAATTAGCAATTTCTCCGGATCAGTTATTTGCTATTAAAAATCTTTATGAACCATTATTACCATTACCTCCAATTGGCTGCCATAAAATTATTGCTGCTCAATTGAAAATGGATGAATGGAGAGTTCATGTAGGTATTGGTCTTATTCGTTCTCAGATGGGATTATCTCGTTGGAATCAAGACAGACCTGATTTGCCTGAAGAATTTAAACAAAAAAATGAAGAAGCTAAAGAAGGTTCAAAAGCTGAAGCTAAAGACGTAAAAAAAGAAAAGGTCGTAAAAGAAAAAGCTTCTGAAACTGATGAAAAAGCTGTTGATGAAGTAAAAGCTGAGGCAAAACCTAAAAGAGGCAGAAAACCTAAAAAGGTTGAAGAAACTCCGGAAGCTTAAATTATGACGAAATATATTTCTGTCGGTAAAATCCTTAATTTTCATGGAATAAAAGGTGAAGCAAAAGTTGGTTTTACGAAGAATCAGGAAGATTTTTTCTGCTCTTTAGATGAAGTTTATGTAAAATCAAATAATACTTATTTACCTTTGAAGATAGAAAGTGTTCGTTTGCATAAAAATTTTGCGCTTGTAAAATTTGAAGGAATAAATTCTATCAATGATTTGATGGAATACAAAGGAGCATTTCTTTATGTTGAAGAAGAAACTATTAGAGAAAATTTAGAGGAAGATGAATTTCTCATAGATGAACTTGTAAGTTTAGAGGTTTTTGATCAGGACAATAAAAAGGTTGGCTTTGTTGTCGGTGTTTCAAATAACGGTGCAAGTGATTTGCTATCAGTAAAAACAAATTCAAAAAAAATAGTTCTGATACCTTTTGTAAAAGCAATTGTGACAGATGTTAGCATAAAAGATAAGAAAATAATTATAAATAATATTGAGGGGTTAATAGAGTGATTTTTGATGTTTTAACTTTATTCCCTGAAATGATAGAAAATTATTGTAATTTTAGCATAATGAAACGTGCATCTGAGGCTAATATAATTTCTGTAAATGCTATTAATCCTCGTGATTTTACATTGGATAAACATAAAAAAGTTGATGATACACCTTATGGTGGCGGGGCTGGTATGGTTTTGATGGCACAGCCTTACGTTGATGCTTATGAAAGTATAAAAAAAGTTGAAAATTCAGTTACTGTAATGTTATCCCCGCAAGGTGAGCCTTTGAGTGATGACATTGTTAATGAGTTTGCAAATTTTGATCAAATGATTTTGTTATGCGGACATTATGAAGGATTTGATGAGAGAATAAGAGAAATTATAAAACCACGCGAGATTTCTTTGGGAGATTTTGTGTTAACTGGTGGGGAATTACCTGCGTTGTGTCTTATTGATGCTGTTAGCAGAAAACTTGAGGGTACATTGGGAAAAATTGAATCGGCTGATGAAGATAGTTTTTCAAACGGTTTAATAGAGTATCCTCATTATACAAAACCAAGAGTTTATAGAGGTTTAAGTGTTCCTGAGGTTTTGTTGAACGGAAATCACAAAGATATAAATGAATTTAGATTTCAAAAAAGTTTGGAGCGTACAAAGTTGAAACGCCCTGATTTGTACGCAAAATGGTTAAAAAATCAAAACCAAACAACTGATTAGAATTTGCTGTTAAGGTCGTTGTATTGCCCAAGGCCCAAAACATCTTTGAACAGTTTTACAAGGCCGTAAATTCCAAGTCCTATTGCAGAACCTTTTGACCATTTCCCTTTACCTAATAATGCTCCAATGCCCAATCCAAATGGGATTACACTATCTATGAGCATAGAGCCAAAGCCTTTAAAATAACCAATTGCAGAGTTGACAAAAGTTCTTAAATTGTTATCAATTTCCCATTTAAATACACCTTTTTTAAGGTTTGCTGTTGTAACACTAGGGCTTGTAAGATATTGAGTGTTATCAAAATATTTTATTCCTGCTTTTGCATCTCTTGATTTTGAATAGACATCTGATTGGAGTTTGCCTACAATATGAGCATCATAAGCAACTATGCCAAGTGCAGCTACTCCTGCACCTTTGGCAAGATATTTAGTAAAGTTACTTTTTACTGAGGTTAATGCTGTTTTGATACTCATTTTTTACCTACTTTTTGTCGTTTTTTTGTGTATTTTTATTGTTGTCTTTTACTTCAAATTCTTTTTCAACTTTTTGTCCTGACATTTTCAAAAGGATATTTGATGCCTGAAGCGCATCTTGTCCGTATCCGCTTTTTGAATTTTGCATTTGAGTTAATAGACCTACTGTATAGTTGTCACCTGTTGCTATTCTTGAATCAAGTGCACCCATTGCAAGAACTTTGACAGGTGTGTATGGGTCTTGAAGCATTTTATTGACTAGAGCATTTAAGGCTTTGTCATCTTTTCTTGAATGGTCTTCTTCCAGTCTTGCAATAACTTCTTTTGCACCCATTAATCTAATCTCTTGATTTTGGTTGTTTAAATAATTCTCAAGATTTCTTATATAATCATCTGTCAATTGAACAATTTCTTTTTTTTCAGTTTTCTTTTCGTTCTTTGTTGTTGTTTCAGTTTTGTTTGTATTTGTAGAAGTTGTGTTGTTGTTATTATTTAAGCTGTTAGGATTTCCCCAATTGTTTGTGTAATATCCTGAAGGATAACAACCACTAACAGGATTTGTTCCATAATTTGGAGCGTTTACATTATATACAGGCGCAGTAGCTCCTGGAGGAGTTACACTAGGATTAAATATTTGAATATTAACACCTGAATAGTTTGGAACTTGTACATTTTGATTTTGTGGTTGATATTGAGGATTACATACCGCAGGCTGAGCCTGATTATACTGTAATGCTTGTGTTTGAACAGGTTGAGCCTGTTGCTGAACAGGAGTCGTTTGATATTGAGCTTGGGGAATTACATTTTGTTGTATGTTTTGTTGTCCCAGAGAACTTTGCATAATAAACTACCTTTTACTACTACCTTATATAAATAAAGTATTTTATTTACAATTTATTGCGTTTATTTTAAGAAATATTACGTAATTTCTTTAAATTTTACATGATGGCTATAATAAAAGTATGGGCTCTTATGAAGAAAATTATTTATCAAAAAGACCTCAGCATCTGTGTAAGATGTGTGGAAAATGCTGTCGTGTAGTGACGGCTCCAAAGCCTTATGAACAATTAAAAAAGATGGCAGAAGACGGTGATGAAGGGGCAATAGATTTTCTTTCTATTTTTGAGCCATATAAATCAATATATGATGCCAGGAAGGTTGATGCTGGAATTGTAGATAATATTGTTAACAGGTTGAAAGAAGATGGAAATTATGTCGAAAATGAACTAACGTTTTACCGTTGTAAATATTTGCAAGCAGACAATTTGTGTGGGAATTATGAAAACAGACCTACTTTATGTCGTTATTTCCCTTCTTCTCCTTGGGCTATAGTTCCTCCGGGATGCGGTTTTGAAGGGTGGTTATTTTGGAAAAGAGAAGAAGACAAGCAAAAAATTCGCCGTTCAAAAGAAGAATTGCTTGAATTAAAACTTTTAGCTAAACGGACAAAAGATCCTGATACTTTAAAAAAGATTGCCGCAGTTGAACATAAAATTCAAAAAAATATAGATTTATATAAAAAATATGGTTCTGAAAATTGGTAATTTTATTGCAGCAACAATTTATCAAGTTTCTTTTGATAGAATTCAGTGTTGATATTAAGTTTTTCGCCTATATCAAGAAGCATTTCTGCAAATCTTCGATCTGTAGAGTTTTTACTTAATTTGCCTGTTTCAAGAATATCTCCAACTCTGTGGTAGATTTTTGCAAAATATGTATTTTGCGCTTCAGCTATATCAACTTGCAATTCCAGTTTCTCAACTGTATCAAATATATCCAATATCACTTCTGCTTGTTGGATTTCGAAGCTATGAACAAGTCTATTCACATTTTGTAGAATTTTTTTACTGAATATTATATTTGAGTTCTTTTTATCAAGAGATATATCAATGCGTTTTGCTTCAAAGTTTATGTCTGCAGCTTGTTGAATCATTTCATCATCCAAGAATCCGTCTGAATGATTTATGATATCATTAAATTTATGACTAAGTGCATATGCTGCTGAAATCTTAAATTCATCAGGGATATTTAAGCCTAATCCTTGAAGATTATATATAGCACCTTTTCCATCATCATACATTTGTTGGTATATTTGAGAGAATTTTTCAAGCTTCCCTTTTAGCATAATTTGAAGAATTTTTCTGCGTTCTTCAATGAATATATCTTTTAATGTAAAATATTCTTTCCCGAAATATTCATCCATAGCTCTAATTATTTCAGTAATCGGGTTCATCAAATATACTTTAATTAAATCATTTTTAAGTTTGTTAAACTCTGCATCATCAGAATATTCTTTGATTGCACAATGGAAGTCACCTCCAGCATATTGCATAAGAGCAAAAATAAGGTTAGATTTTTGCATTGTAATTTTTGACTGAATTTCAATATGTCCGATTGCAAATGTAGATGTGCCTTTATGAACTTTTTTATATGCTTTTTTGGTGATTGTATAGCAATAAACTTGTTCTTCATCTTCAAAATCTTCATAAAGAGATGAAAGAGCCCATAGGCTTGCGATTTGTTTTGTTGTGACAATAGATGGTTTGACAAATCTTTCAAAAATATCTTTACCAGTACCGTGTTCAGGAATATTGCTTTTTGCTTGTGCAAGAATATTTAAGAAGTTTTCTTCAAGGTTCTTATCTGTGAATCTTGAAGCTAATTGCATTGCTCGTGCCGCGTATTTCATAATCTGTACGGTTTCTATACCGGAAATTTCTGAGAAGAACCAACCGCAACTTGTGTACATCAGCATTGCTTGCCTTTGAATTTCTAGTAATTCCATAGCGTGGACTTTTTCTTCATCAGATAAGTCAGGTAAGAAATTTTGATGTTGAAATTCGCGCACATTTGCATCTCCGCGATCAAGTATTACATCAATGTACTTATTTCTTACATCCCAAACATTTGAAAAATATTTTTGCCCGCATTGTTCAAATACAGTGACAAGTTCATCTCTTAAATAATTAAGAGCTTCTCTTAAAGGTTTTCTCCATTGTTGGTTCCAGCCTGGATGTCCACCTGTAGAACAGCCGCAATCTTCTTTCCATCTGCCGACTCCATGGAAGCAACTCCAGCTGGATGCTTGTTTTATTTCTACTTCACAATTACTTCTGTATTTTTCTAAGTATTCACCATAATTTGTTATAGTAAATCCTTCATCTTTAGCTTTTATTTTTAATACATAAGATAAGGCCATATCACCAAATTTTGTATGGTGTCCGTAGCTTTCTCCATCGGTTGCAATGTTTACAAGTTGAGGATAATCTCTGCAATCAGATATTCCTTCTTTCAATCTTTTAATAAATTTGTTACCATCTTTTAACAGTTCATCAAATGCAACTGATCTTGAGATTGCACCGTCATAGAAAAATAAGTCAATAGATTTTCCGGGGGCAGATTTAATATTATATTTATAAGATCTTGCAGGATCTATATTCCCCCAGCTTACATCTGTCCATTCTTTATTGCCGGCTTTTTTAAATTTTTCTGCTTGGTATGGTGATAATATTGTAAATTTAATCCCGTTAGCTTCTAAAAGTCTAAGGGTGTCGTCATCAACTGCAGTTTCGGCAAGCCACATTCCCTCAGGCTTTCTGCCAAATCTATATTCAAAATCTTTAATACCCCATTTGATTTGGGTTTCTTTATCATGCTCATTTGCTAAAGGCATAATCATATGGTTATATACTTGGGCAATAGCATTTCCGTGTCCGTTATGTTCTGCAACACTTTCTATATCAGCTTTAATTATTCTTTCGTAAGTTAAAGGAGCATGATGTTCCATCCAGGAAAGAAGAGTTGGTCCAAAGTTAAAGCTCATATGTTCATAGTTATTAACGACATCAAGAATCCTGTTTCTGTTATCTACAATTTTTGAAACAGAATTTGGACTGTAGCATTCTTGATTAATCCTTTCATTCCAATCGTGAAAAGGTGCGGCACTATCTTGCAATTCAATTGCCTCTAACCAAGGGTTTTCTCGTGGCGGTTGATAAAAGTGCCCATGGATTGTCAAAAATATATTATTGTTTTTCTTATCGCCCATCTCTTAACTCCGTTAATGAAATTCTATTATTTGTTGTCAGTATCATTTTTAGGTTTTGTGCTGATTACTGTAAATTTATCTACGTCCATCCAAGCATCTCCGAGCGCATTTGAGAATACTTTTCCAGTAAATTCGACAACATCACCTGAATTTAAATCTATATGTTTTTCAGCTTCATCTCTGTTTAAAAATATTTTTAACTCAGAAAGCGGAATATTATGATCTGTTACGTCCGGTCTTTGAATTAAGAATGAGATGTATTTTTCAGAACTTCTCATTGCAGGTTTGTAATCAAGACCTAATGTTGAAAATTTATCGAATTTGGCTTTAATTTTAATATTTTTGTTCATATAAAAATTCGGTCTTGCAACAACGTCTAATGGGTTAACAACAGTGTATGAAACAGCGGTTTTTGTTATTGCAGGTGATTTTGTATTAACAAGTAATGTTTGAGAATTTTGTGCATATACACTTAATCCTAATGCTACTGCTAATATTAAAACTAATCCTTTAAATTTTTTCATTTATAAAATTCCCTTCTTATTAATTTATTTGACATTAATATATTAGCACAATATTTGATATTTGTAACTACCTGCCATAGTAATTTTGGCATCAGTTTTTTTAAGTTTTCACAACTTGAAACTGTTTACAATATATGTTATTATGTTCAAAAATGAGGAAGATTTAATGACAAAAAGAATAGGGCTTTCAGTAGTTGGTTATGCCATTATACTTATAATAATACTGGCTTTTGTTATGATAATCAGTGCACCTATGCTTGTTGAAGATTTAGGAAAAGACGGGAAGAAAAATAATCAGGAAGAAGTTGCGAATGAAGAGGTAAATTCTCCTGAAAACGACTATAACCGTTATTTAGATGAAAATCTTATTAATATAACAGATGAAATGCATAATATGGAAAATCGTTTGTCTTCTCGTATTGACAATTTGGAAATGCAGCAAAATGTACCGCCGCAGTCTCCTGTTGAGCCGAGTCATATCTCTGACAGTTATATATGTAAAATTGAAGGAGTTCAAAATGAATATGGCAATACTGTTCCCATAGCTCGTGATGCAGATTTGTCAACTCAAAAAATAGTTTTTGTTTGTGAATACAAAAAATAACCGGTTAAATTAATTAACCGGTTATTTTTTTACTTTATGTATAAATTATTCAACTTCGATAGCGCCAACTGGGCAAGCATCTGCTGCTTCTTTAACACAATCCATGTTATCAGCAACTGCAGATTCATCAACTTGAGCGACACTGTCTACTGAAAATACTGCGTCACAAATTGATTCGCAAGCGCCGCATCCGATACAAGAATCATTTACTTTTACTGTCATTTCTACTTTCTCCTTATATTTTATACAATCGTGAATTTCTTCACTTTTTTATTTTAATACAAAAGTTTTTAAAATTCAATTAGAAAATTTGTTCTTTAACAATTTTCGCAACATAATCAAAACCATTAATAACGCCGAGGTCTTTAGGCTTAATATTCTTTGAATAAACAAGAACAGGAACTTTTTCTCTTGTGTGATCAGTGCCTTCGACTGTCGGATCGCATCCGTGATCTGCTGTTATTATTAATAAATCATTTTCTGTCATATTTTTAATTATGTCATCCACAAATGTATCAATTTCTTCGATAGCTTGGCCATAGCCTTTAGCGTCATTTCTGTGCCCATAAAGCATGTCTGTATCTACTAGGTTTGTAAAAATCAAATCCCCTATTTGGGATTCTTCATTTTTGTAATCCGGATATGCTATTTTGTTAAGATCTAATTCATTTTTTACAGCTTTTAAAGTTAGTTCAAGACCTTCTTTGTTTGAGCCTGTATGAATTGCATGAGTTATTCCTGATTTTGAGAATATATCTTCAATTTTTCCTATTGCAATAACTCTGCCGCCGTTTGATTTGATGTCATTTAAAATTGTGTGAGAAGGTACCATTGAGTAATCTCGTCTGTCTTTTGAAATTCTTGTTGGTGTACCATCTATAATTTTGTATGGGCGAGCAATTACTCTTGATACATTGTAGTTGTCTTCATCAAGAACTCTTCTTGCAATTTCACACCATTTATAAAGTGTTTGAAGTGGAATTATGTCAACATCAACTGCAATTTGAAAAACGCTGTCTGCGCTTGTATAAACGATTGGATATTTTGTTTTGTGGTGTTCTTCATTTAATTCTGCGATAATTGCAGTTCCGCTTGCAGGGCGGTTTGCAAGAACTCCTTTGCATTCTGTTTCTTTTATAAATTCATCAATTAATTTTTTAGGGAATCCTTCAGGAAATGTCGCAAAAGGTTTTTGAGATATAAGACCTGCCATTTCCCAATGACCGGTTGTTGTATCTTTCCCTTTTGATTTTTCAAGCATTGTTCCATATTGGCCGCTTGGATTAGGTTCTTTTTTTATCCCTTTAAAATCTTGAATGTTGCCTAGCCCTATTTTTTCCATATTAGGAACATTAAGACCATTATTAAATTCGCATACATGTTTTAAGGTGTTGCATTCAAAAGTATCATTGAATTCTTCGCAATCAGCCATTGCTCCGATACCCATTGAATCAATTACCATTACAATTGCTCTTTTCATATTTTCCCCCTGTTCGTTCAACTATTTTAGCAACACTATTCAGCAATGTCAATTACTGAATATGCGTTAAAATCAACGTTGCCAAACACGATTTGAATGTGTGTGGAACCGTGAGGAATTAATTTTACAAAATTTATAGTTTTTTCTCCAAAATCATCATTGGTTTCTGTTGCCGGAAGTTTTGCTATTACATAATGTGCTTGATAAAGTTTTAAATATGGGGTTCCATTTTCTTTGATTCCTTCTACTTGATAGTGACCTGTTGGGATTATTGTTCCGTCTGCTTGTTTTAAATTCAGAGGAATTAAAAGAATAGGAAGTTCTTTTGAGGTGTTAATTATTGCATCAGTTTCATTGCTTTGCATAAAACTTTCACCTTTAGGGATATTTTTATCACGTTTTTTCTTGCCTTTTTTACTTTCTAAGGCTTGCTCAAATTCTTTCTCACTGACAGGTTTTTGACCGTATACGTTTTGATCCCCATAGTTATCCCATAAATCTCCTTCTGCGAAAGCAAAATTCTCAGCAGAAAGTATAATTGCAAACAGTATCACAAGAAGTTTTTTCATATCTATATTTTAATGTTTTTTTATAAAAAGTATACATCTATTTATATGAATACATTAAAATTTGTATGAAACTATACCGTTTATGCTCCAATTTTTGTTTGAATTATCTTTCAAATCTTGTAAATTGTACCTTTGAGCTTCTAATGATATAGACCAATCATTTATTTTTTGTGTAACACCTGCAAAGGCTCCGAAACTGTTTGTCCATTTATCTTTTTTATAGTCATATTGTCCTGAATAATGTGGGTTCAAGTAAATATTTGTATTTTTACCTACTGGTAAATCAACAGATAATGGAGAATATCTTATTTGAGTGGATTCAGTATTCTTACCCATTTTATTTCTAATACGTAAATTTTGGTTAAATATTCCTTTTTTATCGTAATTATAACCACCTTTTATATCAACAACAAACATACCATCATCTTTAAAATTTGTACCTAATCCTATAAATGCTGATGTATAACCTTTCATAAAATTAAATTTTTCTTCAATACCCGCAACTGAAAAATTTTTGCCATTAAGTGTTTGGTATGTTGATACAGAAACATTACTTGATGTTTTTATATGTTCTGACATTATTCCCCCAATTTTTTCAATTAAATACCCTATATAATAATAAACGTTTTTTCTTAAAAAAAATTGCTAAAAAAAGACAGATTTAATCTGTCTTTTTTTTTGTTTTAATACCTTTATTAATTAGTCATTAAGTAGTTTTTCAGCTAATTCTGATTCAGTTTGCCCGTTTAAAGTTTTGTTAACTTTTTGTAATTTTTTTGCGATTAATTCCATATTATCAGTCCAAACAAAGTTATCCAGAACATATTTTTCGGCTTTGTCAAAATCGCCTTCTATTTGTATTCTTACAATTTCTGATAGCATTTCTTTTGCAATAGGAACAACTTTGTCTATATTTACATGAATTTTTCCATCAACAATGTCATAAGCTCCACGGTCTGCAAAATATTTGTTTTGCATAACAGTTCTTACTCTGTGGGCTTGGCTTAGGGTTGGTTTTGATTTTAAGAAATTGTCAGCAACAGTTGTTACAATTATTTGCTTTCTTTGTTCTTCTGTGTACATTCCAAGTTCTGTCAACAAATCTACAAATGCTAAAGAACCCATATCAGCTTTGTTTTCTTCTATAATATTTCGATATTTCCCAAGGGTTTCGCAAGCTTTTTTAGGGCCGAGAGAATGTGCATTTTCATGTCCTATTGTAAACCAGTGATCGGCTTCATCTAAATAATATTTGTGTTGATCTTTATCTAAAATTGCATCTAACCTTTCTTGAAGTTTTTTCATATCGCTTATGAAACGGATTTGTCTGTGATAAACGTTACGTCTGCCACCGCCTATTGTAAGTGATAATTTGTCGTCATTCGGTAAGTTTTCGGCAAGAGTAATACCGCCTCTATATGCTCCTACATCTCCTGTTACGGCTACCAAATCAACATCAACCATTGTTTGTTTTGCATCACTGTTAGGGTTAATATTTTGTTCGTATTCATCTGCAAATGGCATATTTTGAGCAAGTGTCGGCAGATATTTTTTTATTGCAATAAGAGCTTCTGTACCCTTTTTATTCACAATTCCTACTCTGCCGCCTAGAAAATCTTTTGGAGTTGCTTTAATTCCTTGTTTTTCTAAAAGTTCTGAAAGATCTTTGTTCTCAGCAATTGTTCCTGTCATTTCATCTTCATAGTTTTCTCTTGTAATAGTAAATTCAAGAGGTGTGTCTTGTAATGTCGCCCATTTTTTATCTGCATAAGCATCAAGCATTGGATCAGCTGTCCTCAGGGCTTTTGCTTGAAGCCTTAAATATTCATTAAAATCTTTATTAGTTGATGTTTCAGCAGCTTTATCAATTTCATCTGCCATTTTTGAGAAATCTTCTTTGAATTTATCTATATAATCAATCCCGATTAATTCATCGCCTTTTCTTTCTACGACTGAACGTTGAGTAAGAATCTTTTTAACTTCATCAATTTTCCCTTCGTTTATCATTTTTGTTAAAATTGAATGAAATTCTTCTTTTGACAAGTCTTCCGGATAAACACCTTTGCCCGGAAACTCTTTAATCCCTTTTGCAAGATTAATTTTATTTGACATTGTATCAATCGCGTTCATACCTTTTTGTGCGTTAAAAAGAATTTTTGTAAGTTCTGCTTGTTTGTTGCCTTTTTTAATTTCTTCTTCAAGATATTCTTTGAATTCAAGATTGTGATGACAATCAATTTGCATATTGATTTTTTCTAAGATATATGCAGCTTTTACAAGATGTTTTAGAGCTTCTTTATCCCCTTCGGCAAGTTCTAAATATTCTGGGGAATCAGCCTTTAACATTTTTTTTGTGATTAAGTAATCTTTATTAGTTCTTTTTTCTAATTCTTCCATTGAAAGATTTAATTCAAACTCTCTCATATAATATATCTCCTTTATTTAAAAGATATTATATCATTACCAAAAAAACTTTATGTCATCTATTTGTGGTAAGTCTCACCTTTAATGATTTTAAAAGCTCTATAAATTTGTTCTACAAGTATAAGGCGTGCAAATTGGTGAAGAAATGTCATTTTTGACATACTCATTTTTAAATTTGCGCGTTCTGATACTATTGGAGAAATTCCGCAAGATGAGCCGATTACAAATATAATTTCTGATATGCCTTCATTTGTCAGTTCTTCTATTTTTTGAGCGAATTCTTCTGATGAAAACATTTTCCCCTTTATTTCCATAGTGATTACAAAGGATTGGGGTTTTATATGTGAAAGTATTTTTTCACCTTCCTGCTCTAAAATTTTTGCAGTTAAATTTTCATCTTTTATTTCAATAGGCGGGATTTCTATAATTTCTAAAGACGTATAGGGAGTTAGACGTTTTAAAAATTCGTCAATTCCTTCTTTCAAATATTTTTCTTTAATTTTTCCAAGAGCTATAATTTTAATTTTCATCTTTAGCCATATAAACAGTTGTTGAAGGGAAGGCAAAATCAATTCCTTCTTCACGGAATCTTTTGATTGCTTCGAGTAAAAATTCTTCTTTTATTTTTAAGTATTCTTTATATACATTTGTTTTTGTGTAAGCGTTTACTTTGATATCAATAGAGCTTGATGACAATGTTTCAAGGTAAACAATGTAATCGTCATGTATTTTGGGGTTTTCTTTCAATATTGTTTCAAGTATTGTAATTGCGCGTTTCAAATTTTCATCTGAAGTGTTATAAGTTAAGCCAAAAGTTTCAAAAATTCTTCTTTTTTCTCCGTCAGTCACGTTTTTAATTATGGTTCCTGCAACTACGTCGTTTGGTAATATAATTAGAGAATTGTCAAGAGCTCTGATTTTTGTTGATCTCATGTTGATATCTTCAACATTTCCTTCAAAACCGTTTATTGAAACGTAATCACCAAGTTTGTATGAGTGATCGGATAGTATTCCAAATGTTCCAAATACGTTTGCAATAGTGTGTTGAGCGGCAAAACCTACAGCCAAACCTGTAATCCCAAAGCCTGCGATTAAAGATGACATTGAATACCCATGACTTTGTAGGAATGATGCAAGTAAAAAGAATACGGTAATTCCCTTTAATATATTACTTAAAATTGGGACAAATCTTGCAAGAGGTGAATTATTGCTTTCAGAAAGTTTTTGTTTTATATGCGAATCAAGTATATCTATTAATTTGAAAGAAATAATTCCGATAACACAAATTACAATAATTTCAAATACAAATTTTATGCGTAATGCGATAAGAAGTTTTTCTACTTTGTCAGAAAAATCATAAATTTCATTAATCATATTACCTCACTTAAAAAAAATAAAAGAGATGTTAAAGATATAAAAAAAGCGGAAGACGAGACTCGAACTCGCAACAGCCTGCTTGGAAGGCAGGTACTCTAGCCATTGAGTTACTTCCGCATATCCTTAATATACAATAAAAATTTTTTTTTGCAAGCAAAGTTATAAAAATATTGTTTTAGTTCTTAAGGATTAACTCTTAGTGATTAAATTATCTTTTAAAAAGTTATTCTTTTGAGTGGTTAAAATCCCTTTAAAAAAGGGTATTATATATACATAAGCTTGTTATATCCAGGCACTTTTTTCGGGGTTGCGATAAGATTTGTTCTTTAAGCGGTTTGGTTGAAAATATAACAGGCTTATTCCCTAAGATACTATGTACAACAATATATACAGACTCTATGTTTGATATGTAGCGGCTTGTTTAACCTAGGTTGACAAGCCTTTTATTATGTGTTGAAAACAAGCCGGTTTTGTGATAACTTATTTGTGTTACAAGAAAAATAAGGGGTTTTGTTATGCATAAAGAAGTTAGAGCAAGCCACATTTTGGTAAAAACTAAAGAAGAAGCTGAAAAACTTCGCGAAGAAATTGTTAATGGTAAAGATTTTGCTAAAGCCGCTTTAGAAGAATCTCTTTGTCCATCAAAAAGAGATGGCGGTGATTTAGGTTTCTTCAAACGTGGTGTTATGGTTAAGCCTTTTGAAGATGCTGCTTTTGAATTAAAAGAAATCGGTGATATTTCTGAACCGGTTGAAACTCAATTTGGCTGGCATTTAATTAAGTTGACAGGTTTTATAGATGAATAATATTGTTGAAAATGTCCGTAAATTTATGAGAGATGAGAATATTTCTTATCTCCTTGTGAATTCTACAAATAAATATTTGGAAGAGTATACTCCCTTAGAAGAAAATTCCCGTTATTATTTAACAGGCTTTTCAGGTTCTACAGGTGATGTTTTAGTAACTTTAGAAAATATCTATTTATTTGTTGATGGCAGATACCATATCCAAGCTGATTTGGAAGTTGATCATGATGTTGTGACCGTTGTAAAGCTTCAAACAGGGCAAAGTTTTCTTGATGAATTAATTAAAAAAATTCCTGAAGGACAAATTTTGGGAATATTTTCAAAGAAAAATTCTCAGCTAAGAGTTGAATATTTGCAAAATCATGGAGTAGGACTTCAATATTTGGATAATGATTTTATTTCAAAAGATGCTGTTTCTGACAATACAAATATTGTAAAAGTTGATGGGGTGTCTGTTGAGGGAAAAATTAAGGATATAAATTGTGATGGAGCAATTTTAATTACTAATTTGGAAGAAGTTTCTTATCTTTTTAATTTACGAGATTTTTCAAAAAATTATTCATCAAAAATTAGAGGTAAAGCTGTAATATTATCTGGTAGAGCGCGCTTATTAGATGATATTGATGATTTTGTTGAAAGTTATAGTGGTAAAATTTATCTTGATAAGTCGACCATAAATGCTTATGATTACAAATTAATCGGCGAAAAAGCAGAAATTTTAACTGATAGCCCGATAAAATTGATGAAATCTGTTAAAACTGATGATGAAATTAATCATTATATAGAGGCTTTTAAAAGAACTGATATGGCCGTTAAAGCTATTAGAGATTATATTGAAAATAATGATAATATTTCAGAATATGATATTGCAGAGCAGTTGGAAAAGGAATTCAAACGCTTTGGTGCAAAAAGTTTGAGTTTCAAATCAATTGTAGCCAAAGATAAAAATTCCGCTTTGGCTCATTATTCAAAATGCTCAAAAGATGAAATTTTAAAAGATGGCAGCCTTGTATTAATTGATTGTGGCGGATATTACGAACAAGGTTTGGCAACGGATATTACAAGAGTTTTTGTAAAAGGGAAGCCTTCAGAGTTGCAAAGACGAGTTTATACAACTGTTTTAAAGATGTTTTTGAATGCTTATCATTCTGGGTTAAAAATCGGATATGATATAGATGAACTTGCTCGAAAAGTTTATTCAGAAAATGAAATTGAGGGTTTTGTATTTAATCACGGTTTAGGCCATGGAATTGGGGTGAGTGTCCATGAATATCCTCCAAATTTGAGCAAAAATGAAATGGCAAAAGTTGAAATCAAAAATAACATGTGTTTCACAATTGAGCCTGGGCTGTATAACGAAAAACATTTTGGAGTAAGGCTTGAAAATTCTTGTTATATGAAAGACGGTAAAATAACTTCTTTTGTACACATGAATTATGAAAAGAAATTAATTGATTTTTCAATGCTCTCAGATCAGGAAAAAGAATGGCTAAAAGAATTTGAGGTTTTGTAATAATGCAAGAAATCACAAGTGTTAATAACGATTTGGTAAAACAAACCGTAAAATTACAACAAAAAAAATATCGTGATAAAGAAAATAAATTTCTGCTTGAAGGTATGAAATGTATTGAAGAAGCATTTCAAGCCGGTGTTGATATTGAATATGTATTTGTGTTGAAAGAAAAAGTTGAAACATATAAATATCTTCAAGAAAAACTTATTATTACAAATGAAGCTGTTTTAAAAAAGATTTCTACAACGGATAGTGCTCCTGATGCTGTAGGTATTGCTTTCAAGAAAAATTATTCTTTAACAGATTTAAAAGGTTTGAAAAAGGTTGTTCTTTTAGAGAATATAAAAGATTTGGGTAATTTAGGTACAATTTTGAGAACATCAACAGCATTTGGCGCTGATGCAGTTGTATTATACGGCACTGAATGCGCAGATTTATATAATCCAAAATGTGTTCGCTCATCAGTCGGGAATCTTTGGAAAATTCCTGTTGTTTATATAGATGATTTTGAAATACTAAAGAAAATTTTTGGGAATTATGAAAGAATTGCGACTCTTCCGAGGGCTAAGGTGTATTTAAAGGATTTTAAGGTGGATTTGCCTATA
Source organism: Candidatus Gastranaerophilales bacterium (assembly GCA_944327215.1). GTDB lineage: Bacteria > Cyanobacteriota > Vampirovibrionia > Gastranaerophilales > Gastranaerophilaceae > Stercorousia. Next base: position 22,494 of record CALVGY010000015.1, read on the forward strand.
CTTGTAATGTTTGGCTCAGAAGCTGATGGTTTGTCAAATGATTTAACAAATTTTGCCACAAAAGAAGTTAAAATAGAAATGGCATCAAATGTTGAATCATTAAACTTATCTGTTTCATGTGCTGTTGTGTTGTACAAATTATTTTTATAGTAAAATTAGTGTATGGATATTTTGGAAGTAAAAAATCTCTGGAGTGAAGTAAAAAATAATTTAAAAGAAAATGTTCCTGCCCCTGCTTTTCAAATGTGGATGGATGCTTTGGAACCTGCGGATTTTGATGGGAATATTTTTTCTCTTTTGACAGTTCATTCCCTTGCCCCACAAGTTATTAAGGCTAATTATGACAGTCAGATATTGCAGGCTTTGAAACAAGTATTGGGCAAAGATGTTTCTTATCAAATTACTTTTGATGCAGAATTGGCAGACAAATATCAAAAGGAAAAGAAAAAAGAGTTGCAAAAGGCTAAAAGAGCTTTGCCTGAGTCTGAAGAAGCAAAGATTATGGATAATCTAGCGCAAATGCAGTCTTCTGCTAATTTGAATCTTAAATATAAGTTTTCAAATTTTGTAGTTGGAGAAAATAGTCGTTTTGCGCATGCTGCGGCGCTTGCAGTAGCTCAAAATCCTGCAAAAAAATATAATCCGTTGTTTATATATGGTGCATCAGGTTTGGGTAAAACCCACCTTATGCAGGCAATCGGTCATTATATAATTTTCAATAAGCCGAAACTAAAAGTAAAATATATAAAAACAGAAGAATATGTAAATGAATTAATCAAGAATATTCAATGCGGCGGCAATGACAGAAACAGTCGTATGGATAAATTCCGTCAAAAATACCGAAATGTTGATGTGCTTTTAATTGATGATATTCAATTTTTGGAAAGCAAGACATATACTATGGAAGAAATTTTCCATACGTTTGACAGTTTGCATAATAAAAATAAACAAATTGTAATAACATCTGACAGATTACCAAAAGATATTCCGACACTTCCTGACAGGTTAAGGACACGTTTTGAGATGGGGTTAATGGTTGATATTACTCCTCCTGATTTTGAAACTCGTGTGGCAATATTGAAAAATTTGGCAGATCAAGCAAATGTAAAAGCTGATTTTGATGTTTTTGAATATATTGCCAAAAATTTTGTAAATAATGTAAGAGAACTTGAAGGTGCATTTAATAAAGTTAGTGCTTACGCTGATATTGAAAAAACTGAGCTAACTTTAGCTTATGCAAAGAAAGTTTTGAATTGTGAAGCGATGAGAGAAGAACTTACTATTGAAAAAGTCGCGCGAGCTGTAGGGGAATATTATGGAGTTTCTCTAAATGATTTTCTAAGTTCTGCAAGAAACCAAAGAGTTTCATCAGCTCGTCATGTTGCTGTTTATATGTCCAGAGAACTTACACAAAAAAGTTTTGAAAGTATTGCTGAATTTTTCAAGAAAAAACACACTACTATGCTTTATTCTTATGAAAAAATCAGAGATGATTTAAAAACTAATAAGGATCTTGATCAGGATATTGCAGTAATAAGAAGAACTTTGAGGGATAAATAATAATATGTATGATTATATAAAAGGTAAATTGGCAAATAAAACAAATTCATCTAAAGGAACTTATGTTACTGTTGAAACATACGGTGTAGGTTATCTTCTTGAAGTCACAAGTCGTGATTTTTCACAAATGCCTGATGGTGATGTAAAAATTTACACAGTTCTTTTGCATAGAGAAGACAAGATGAGCCTTTGCGGATTTTTGCATAAAGAAGACAGAGATATATTTAATATTTTAACTTCAGTATCAGGAGTAGGTTCAAAAATGGCTTTGACATTGTTAGATGAATTTGCGTCTTCCGAGTTGATAGGTTTTGTAATTGAAGGTAA
>CALVGY010000016.1 GCA_944327215.1 Candidatus Gastranaerophilales bacterium
TTTACAGGATCAGAGGATATTCCTGCCTGTTTTAAGACGTAATTGCAATCCCCCGGAATAATTCGTCCATTAATAACTTCTGTACCGCTTAAAGCCGGTTTAAAATACCCGCAGTTTAATCCCAGATTTCTTAATGTTTTTACAATTAGAGCAGAAATATAAGTTTTACCAACATCTGTCCCAGTTGCTGTTATAAATATCCCTTTAGTCATCTTTCCCTCGCTATCTATAATAAAAAATGCGGCAACTTTATGTTACCGCATAATTTTAATAATTCAACTTTTTTATAATGAACCGCCGCCACCATCATAGAAGTAATCATAATGTCTTACATCATCATAGTTGTTAATGTATTCAGCTTCAACATTCTTTTGGAATTGAGTTTTTGGAACTGCTGCTGTACTTCTGGATGCAAGTAATGCATCGATATTTGGTGATAATGTTAGTTCAAAGTGGAAACGTCCCATTTTGCTGTAAGGTTCGTTATAGTTACGAATTAAAGGATAGCCCCAATATAGTCTGGCGCTTAAATCAGCCGGTAACTGAATTCTTAAGCCCATACCTACTGATGCTGCGAAATAACTGCCTTGCATATAATCTTCAGATGCTGCCGGGAAGATACCTGCTGTATCTGCAAAGACAGCACCTTTAACATACTTGCCAAGGAATGGGATTTTTTCGCCAGTTCTTGGGCTTGTAATTTCTCTCGGTAAAATTGGGAACATCAATTCTCCACTGATAAAGTATCCGTTTTTACCGATCATTAAACCTTCTGAATAACCTCTAACAGTAGCCAAACCACCTGTTTGCATTTGATCAAGATAAGGTATTCGTTTGTCTCCCGGAACAAATTGGTAATTACCTCTTAATTGACCGATAATACCGTGTGAAAAATCGTGTAATCTAACAACACTACCGCTGTATTTAAAGTAGTTATTATCACGATCGCTGTTGAATATCGGGAATGAATAATAAGCATCTTGGTTTAAGTACCAAATACCGTATTTAGTATCTTTTCTTAACATCAATGCAACTTCAGCAGATGTAATGTTATCAACATTCTTTAATATATCGCCATATCCTGGGAATACTAAATCAGAGAATGTTCTCGCTCTTTTATAATTGATAGCTCCGTATGCTTTTAATTCTAACCCTGGTTTTCTAACAATAGGTTGCATATAATACAAAGAATATTGATATGCATTACTGCCTAAACCCCAGTCTTTATATGGACCGTATTTGATGTCTGCAAAAGTTGAAGAGAACATAAAGCCGACACGGCCATCATGTTTGTTTACCGGAATGTTATAGTCAAAGAATGGGCTTTGTGCGCCTTTAGAAAAATAAGAACCTAAAGACATTCTGTCACGTCTGCCAAATAAACTATCGGCATATAACATTGCACCACCTCTAAGGCTGCCGGTGTTATAACGACCTGCGTTATCAAATATACCCATAACGTGGAATGGGAATGTTTCATCCGCTACAACTTCAACATCGGTAGTTCCAGGCTTTTGACCTGCTTTTAAATTTGCGGTTAGTTTAACGCCTTCATTGTATCTGTTGAAATCCAAGATATCTTTTTCAAGTTCTACAATGTCAAACAAATCCCCTTCTTTTTGAGGTAATCTGTCTGTAATATATTTATCTTTAGTCCATCTGTTTTCTTGGACTGTTATGCTTCCTATACGGCTTTCTGTCAAGCCGATATAAATATTACCATTTTCAACTGTTTGTTCAGGCAAGAATGCTCTTGCAGTTACAAAGCCTTTTTCCGCATACAAATTGTTAATGCTGTCTATGACTTTTTGAATATCTTCGATAAATACATTTTTCCCAACAATTGGTTGAACAAGTTTATTAATTTCTTCTTTAGTTAAAATTTCAGAAGGTGCAACCTCAACTGAATTAACAAAAACGCCTTTTGTATTCAGCTCTTCAACGGTTGCTTGTTGAAGAGAGCCACCGTTATAGTTTTGGATAATCTGATTTTCTCCGCTGCCAGATTCCTGATCAAGCTGTTTTTTTCTTTGATAATACTTGTAATCTTCAGTTCTATAATTATCTTGATAACGTTCTTTAAGATAGTTTGAATCATGCATTTGGTTCAAACCGCCCTGAGTCCCAGCTTCTTGAATCGCTGTTGGGGTAATTGGTGCTCCACCAAAAGGATCTGCTTTAGCAGAATTTGTAGTTCCTGGAAGTGTAAATACCAAACACATGCATACAACAGCACTTAGTATATTTTTCCTTGAATTAATCTTTTTCATCTATTAATCACCTTTGAAATTTTAAATATATATATTTAAATCTGGTCAAAAAATTTTTTGCTTTAGGAGCCGAAATAATCTTTATTTTTCTTAATTTTTATTACATAATATTAATAAAAATTAATCTTTTTACAAAATCTGTTATGACCTGTTATTATTATATAAAATATAGTGATGCTTGTAAAGTTCTTTATTAAAATATCAATCTTTATATGTATCAAAGTTAGTAAAAATCATATAATTAATGTATAGGGGAAAGAATATGAAAAAAAATGTAAAATTTTTAGTTGTAGCTTTAAGTGCTTTTGTAATTGGGGTTTCTGTAAATAATTTTGCAGTATCTGATGGAACTTCAAAAATAGCTGTTGTAGATGTTTCTCAGGTAGTTGCTTCATCATCTCAAGTTCAGGCTTTGAGGAAAGAACAGCAAGCAAAAGCAAAAGAAATTGTTACATTTGTAGAAAAAGCAAGAAAAGAAGTTGCTTCAACAAAAGATGTAAAGAAAAAACAAGCATTAGAAGAAAAATATAATAAAGAATTAAATAACAAAAAAATAGCTATGGATAAAAGCTATGCTTCAAAGTTATCAGCTATTGACAAAACAATATCAGATAAAATTACTGAGCAGGCAAAAGCAGGTGGTTATGATATAGTTCTAGCAAAAGGTGTTGTTTTATATGGCGGAACTGATATTACTGATGTAGTTAAAAAAGCTGTTAAATAAAATAATATATATAATAAAAAAATCTTGACTCTTATGAGTCAAGATTTTTTGTTGTCTGAGTTTATATCAGTTATTATACATCTTTATATGATCCTACAAATCTGTTTGTATAATATGTATGCAATAATTCATGTGCTTTATGAGAATTTGGATATTCCAAGTATTCTTGATAAAGTTTTTGAATTGATGGATTCATATGTGATTTTCTGTGAGGAAGTTCTTTATCTTCTTTGTATAAGCCTTGAGCACGTTCTGCTTTAATCTTGCTGTCATTACAGCTAATTGGTTGTCCGCCACCATTAATACAGCCACCCGGGCAAGCCATTACTTCTAACATTTGGAATTGAGCTTTGCCTTCCTTAACTTCTCGAATTGATTTTTCTGCTTCTCTAAGCGTTGAAACAACTCTAACAACGAGTTTTGTGCCTTTCAAGTCAAGTTCAATATCTTTGCATCTGTTTGAAGTTCCTCTCATTTGTTTAATATCAACATCTTGTAAAACTTCGCCTGTTGTAAATTCATAGGCTGTTCTTACAGCAGCTTCTGCAACACCGCCTGATGCACCAAAAATTGTACCTGCACCTGAATATTCTCCGAATGGAGAATCGTGATCTTCCGGTTCTAGTTTGTCAAAGTCTATGCCTGCTTCTTTAATCATTCTGCCAAGTTCTTGTGTCGTTAATACATAATCGGTATCAGCTCTACCGTTACGTGTCATTTCAGAACGTTTGCACTCATATTTCTTTGCAGTACATGGCATTATTCCGACTACCACAAGATTTTCACGGTCTACATTAAAATGTTTTGGAACAAGTTCAACCAATACAGGAGATAGCATTGACATTGGAGACTTACAGGTTGAAAGATGATTTAGCATATCAGGATGTTGATCTTCCATATATTTTACCCAAGCAGGACAGCAAGATGTAAATAATGGTAAATTTTCTCCTGATTTTAGTCTTTCAAGAAATTCTGTTGCTTCTTCCATAATAGTTAAGTCAGCACCAAAGTTAGTATCAAATACAAGGTTAAATCCTATTTTTCTGAGTGCCGCATTCATTTTGCCTATAGAGTTGACTCCTGGTTCAAGCCCAAACATTTCGCCAATTGCAACTCTGGTTGAAGGTGCCATTTGAACACATACTGTTTTTTGAGGATTTGTTATTTCGTTCCAAACTTGTTCAACATCTGTTTTGATTGTTAATGCGCCTGTTGGGCATACTGCAACGCATTGACCGCAGTTGACGCAATCTACTTGACCTAGAGGTCTACCATTTATTGGTTGAACAACAGTTTTTGAGCCTCTGTTGGCAAATCCTAAAACTGCATGTCCTTGAAATTCGCTGCAGGCTCTAACGCAAGCTCCGCATAAAATACATTTATTCGGATCTCTTACTATTGATGGACTTGATGCATCTATTAGATGGTATTCATCAAGTTCTTTATCTGGGTAGCGAATTGTTCTTATACCATATTCTTCCGCATACTGTTGTAATTCACAGCTGCCTGATTTTTCACAAGTTAAGCAGTTTCTGTCGTGGTTTGCTAAAAGTAATTCCAATACTGTTTTTCTTATTCTTCTTGTTTTTTCTGTATTAAGATGAATTTTTAAACCGTTTTCCGGAGGCATTGTACAGGATGATTGAATTCCTCTTCCTTCAACTTCAACTACGCACATTCTGCAGGCGCCAAATGATGTTAAATCAGGACGGTAGCAAAATGTCGGGACATTCATTCCTGCCTTTCTTATTACTTCAAGAAGGTTGGGTTCATCTGTGAATTCTACTTCTTTTCCGTCTATAAATAGTGTTTTTTTATCTGTCATTTTGTTATTCCTTATATTGAAAGTCCGGAAGCTCAGATATCAAGAAATCAGGCTATTATCATAAATTACTTGCCTTCTTGCCTTCCGGACTTCTGTTCTTCTATTCTAATACTATTGCTTTGAATGGACAATTTTTCATACAAGCCTCACATTTAATACATTTGTCTTGATTAATGTGGTGAGGATGTTTGATTGTTCCTTCAATTGCTCCGACAGGACAAATTCTTGCACATTTTGTACATCCTCTGCAGGCTGATTCTTTAATTACCAATTTCTTCATTGCTGTACAAACACCTGCAGGACATTTTTTGTCTTTGATGTGAGCAATATATTCATCTTTGAAGTATTTTAATGTTGAAAGCACCGGATTTGGTGCAGTTTTCCCAAGTCCGCAAAGTGAACCATCTTTAACTGCATGTGCAAGTTCTTCCAATGTTTCCAAATCCTTCATTTCACCTTTTCCTGCAACGATTTTTTCAAGGATTTTAAGCATATTTTTAGTGCCTTCACGACAAGGAACGCATTTCCCGCAACTTTCGTGTTGAGTAAAGTTCATGAAAAATCTTGCAACTTCTACAATACAAGTTTTGTCACTCATTACAACAAGCCCGCCAGATCCAACCATTGCACCTGCTTTTATAAGGTTATCGTAATCCATCGGAATATCAAGATGTTCTTCTGTTAAACATCCGCCTGAAGGACCGCCGATTTGAACTGCTTTGAATTTTTTGCCGTCTCTCATTCCGCCGCCGATATCAAAAACGATTTCTCTTAAAGTTGTACCCATTGGTACTTCAATAAGACCTGTATTATTTACTTCGCCAGTAAGTGCAAATGTTTTTGTACCCTTAGAAGTTTCAGTTCCCATTGAAGCGAACCAGTCAGCTCCTTTTAAAATGATTAAAGGAACATTTGCAAGTGTTTCAACGTTGTTAATTAATGTTGGTCTGCCAAATAAACCTTTATTTGCAGGGAATGGCGGTTTTGGCCTTGGCATACCTCTTTCGCCTTCTATTGATGCCATCAAAGCTGTTTCTTCACCACAAACGAATGCTCCTGCACCTTCTTTAATGTGAATTTCAAAAGAAAAATCGCTTCCCATAATATTTTTGCCAAGGTAGTGTCTTTCTTCTGCATCTTTTATGGCTTTTCTCAAACGTTTAATTGCGAGAGGATATTCAGCTCTTACATATATATATCCTTCATCAGCACCAATTGCAAATGCTGCAATTGCCATACCTTCTAAAAGTTTATGCGGATCTCCTTCCATAACGGATCTGTCCATAAATGCCCCGGGGTCGCCTTCATCTCCGTTACAAACAACGTATGATTTTCCGCCTTTGTTTGCTGCTGTAAATCTCCATTTGCGACCGGTTGGAAATCCTCCGCCTCCACGGCCTCTTAGTCCTGATTTTTCTATAGTTTCTATTACTCCGTCAGGATCATTTTCTTCTATAACTTTTGATAATGCTTCATAACCTCTTACAGCTAATGCTTCATCTATACATTCTGCATTAATATTACCGCAATTTGCTAAGGCTGTTCTTGTTTGTTTTGCATAAAAGTTTATGTGTGCGTCATCCAAAACTCTTTCATGAGTTTTAGGGTCTACGTATAATAAACGTTCTACAGGCTTGTTATTTTTGATATGGCTGTTATATATTTCTTCAACATCTTTTTCTCTAACTTTTACATAAGTTACGTGTTTGTCAGGAATTGCAACAAGCACACCTTGTTCACAGAATCCGTGACAGCCCGTTGGAACGATTGTCATTTTATCGTAATCTGTTAGGGTAGAAACATCTGCTCCCAATTCTTTGAATTTTTCTATAACTTTTAATGCACCATTAGCAACACAGCCTGTGCCGGCACATACTAAAACTCTTAATCCTTGAGATTTAACAAGTTCTTGAGCTTTTTTTTGTTCTTCTTGTATGTTTATATTCAATGATGTTTTTTCCATTAATTTTCCTCCTTCATAATTGTATCCAGCACTATGGTTATAGCATCAGATGTCATTTGAGGATAAACTTTATCATTGATTACAACTACAGGTGCAAGACCGCAAGCGCCAAGGCAACTAACTGTTTCAAGTGAAAATAAACCGTTTTCACTTGTCAATTGTCCTGCAGGAATGTTTAGTTTAGCTCTGATTGCATTCAGAACAGGCATTGAACCGCGAACGTGGCAAGCTGTTCCATCACATACTTTTATTTCATATTTTCCCTTTGGTTCTAGAGAAAATTGTGCGTAAAATGTTGCAACCCCAAAAACTGTTGCCGGAGATAATCCCTCCATTTTTGTCCCGATATAAATCATTGCATCTTCAGGAAGGTATCGGTATGTTTCCTGAACTTTTTGTAAAATCGCAATCAAGTTAGACTTTTTGCCTTCATAAGACTCAATGATTTCATCTAACTTGGATGTGTCGATTTTATGAGGATTTCCTACACTCATTTCGAACTCCTATGTCTATATGTATTATTTTAACCCCGATTGTATTACATATAAAAATGTGGATAAAGTACAATCTTACCAGTATTTTCACATAAAAGTCCTTGAAAAGCAAGTTATTTTCTTATTTTGTTGTTTTTAAATCATTAACCATTTTGCCAATTGTTCTGTATAAAGTCCGGATGAAAGTGTCCTCGTGGCAGACATTGACAAATGGTATTGAAATTTCTGTTTCATCACTCGTTTGATATAATCTGTGTTTTATCTCTTTATATTGATATGTTTTTAAAGAGTTGTTTGGGAGCAATGCGTGTTTTTCTATTGAATTATGCAAATTCTTGACCGTTATAAAAAATTTGTTTTTAAGAGCTATACCGTCTTTTGCATTTCCATACTCATTTAAAATGTTACCGCCATTATATATATCAATACGCACATTCTCTTTGCGTGCATAATTACCTAAGGTGATTTGGACTTTTCTGATTTGGTCTAATGCATCATTTTGGGCCCAAGGAACTTCATGAATTTGTACGTGTTGTTTTGCAAGACGATCTATCCTTGTACTGTGACAATCTTCTATTTTATTTATAATTCTTACCATTAAAGGTTGAACTTTCATTATATACTCCTTTTTTTCTTAATAAAACTAGTCAAAAAATTTTTTGCTAGTTTATACACATGTATTAAATTTGGTTAAATTATTTGTGCGCAATAGTCTTTGATTGGGCATTCATTACATTTAGGATTTATAGGTTTGCAGATATTTTGCCCATGAGTTACAAGTAAGGTGTTTATGTCAAGCCAGTATTTTTTAGGGAGTTTGGCTCTTAAAACGAATTCTGTTTCTTTTGGATTTTTTGTTTTTATATATCCAAGACGGTTGCATATTCTATGTACGTGAACATCAACACAAATTGCAGGAATATTAAAGCCTTTAGCAAGTACTAAATTGGCTGTTTTCCTTCCAACCCCGTTGAATTGTATTAAATCCTCTATTGTATTTGGAACTTTATTATCAAGTTTTTCTACTATTGTTTTTGAAAGCTCTACTATTTGTTTTGCTTTGTTTTTGTAAAAACCTACCGGATAAATAGCTTTTTCAAGTCTTTCTGCATCGCAATATGCAAAATCTTTTGGTTCTTTCCCTATTTCAAGCATTCTTAAAGTTGCAGGATATGTTGTTAAATCATTTGTTCGTAAACTTAAAATACAGGCAATTAATACAAGATAAGGATCTTTAAATTCTTCCATAAGTTGAACAAATTCTCGTCTTGGCTGTTTTGCCTCAATTAATGTTTGAACAATTTTATCTATATCTGCTTTTAAGTTCATCTAATAGTTCCTCTATATTAATATTCGTTTTTAATTTCAGCGCATAAATATCGTTACGGTTAAAGTCTTTCATTTTTACAGCGTCTTTTTCCGTTGTAATAATTATGCCTTGTGGGATTTCTTGTTCTATATAACTGTGATGATCATCAAATGTAACTGTATTTTTTATATTAAAGTCTGTTAAAAATTTATAAAACTGCTCAGGCTGCCCTATTGCACATATTGCCGTGACATCAGTATGTAAAGGTAAAAGCTCTCCTGTTTTTATATTGTAAACACAATCAGGTTCTGTTTTGCAGACAAATGTCGGAATATTCATTTTTTTTGACATGATTTTGGAAAGCTTTTCGGCTCTTGTGTGATCTGTGTTTTTGCTTACAATAACAAGTTTATTAATCCTTTTAAAACTTTCTGTACCTTCTCTTAGTGGCCCTGCAGGCAAAAGTCTTTCGTTTCCAAAACCTTTTTCACTATCCATTAATACAATGTCTAAATCTCGATGTAGTTTGCGGTGTTGGAACCCATCATCAAGTATAATTTTTGTTACTTTAAATTTTTCTATTGCATATAATGATGCCTTATAGCGGTTTTTTGAAGTTATTACAATTGCACCTTTGGTGTTTTGTGCAAGCCAAAAAGGTTCGTCTCCCGAAAGGTTTGCATTATAGAAAATATTTTTACCATCTGATATTAAATTAATATTTTTGTTAGAAAGTTTTCCGCCGTAACCTCTTGATATTATAGCAACTTTTTCACCTTTAGAGATCAAATATTTTGCAATCTCGGAAACTACAGGAGTCTTTCCGACTCCTCCTGTGGTTATGTTGCCAACAGATATTACAAATGCGTCAACTTTTTTAGGCTTTATAATATTGTTATCATAAAGTTTGTTTTTTAAACTGCTCCCAAATCCATAGAATATAGAGGCTACTTCAAGTAAGCTGAATAAAATTCCCTTCACATCTTTGGTATAATGAATTTTGGTTATTTCAGTTTTTAAGTTCATTTATACCTCTTATATTTTCCTTAGAACATTAGTCTCCAAAGTAAAAATCTCTTGTTTAATCTATCTGAGAATTTTCTTAAATTGCAGGTTGTTACTCTTGTATTTTCAACAATTGCTTCTAATTCTGTTTTGTTTTCAGGAGTAACTTTGTTTACTGCTTCAAGCGCTTTTGAAATATCTGCCATTGCTTGGTTAATATTTGCAACAGCTCTATTAATATCGTTTTTAAGTTGGTCGTCTTTTGTTAGAGAATTTACATAACCGCTAATTTCGTTTACGTTATGTGTAATTGCTCTTATATCTTCTGCCATTTGTTCTGACTGTTTTTCATCGCCTAAAATTTTGTTTAAATTTTGAGATAATTTATCAATAGAATTTGCTGTAGACATTATTGTTGGCTTAAATTGAGGATCCCCAATTATGTTGTTAATGTTGTATGATAGGATGTTAAAGTCTGTTGTTGCTTTATCCATCATAACCATTAACTGGTTTAAGTCACCTTTTGAAGTATCAATAAGATCATTAAGTTTTGCCATAGTTGCACTTGTTTGGCCTGTTAATGAATTTATATTTGATACTGACATTTTTAATTCAGCTATAACTTGATCTGATAGGATGTCATTGATTTTCTTATTAGTTTCTGTTAAAGATTCAGCTGCTCTGTATTGCCAATCCATAAAGTCAGCAATTCTCATAGGTTCTATGATTGTATATGGTGAAGTTTGTTTTGGGTAAGGAAGTGTAACATCATCTAATGTTGATATTCTAAGAATGTTACTTCCGTTTTCTTTAACAACTTTGCCTTTTAAAAATTCAGGAAGTACAAGCCCCGGGAGGTTTATTACATAATCCACTTTGTATGCAAAATTAGTTTTGATAGAATCTTTTATTGCGTATGGTAAAACATCTTTAGAAACAACTTCTATGTTCTTTATTTGTCCGACATTAAAGTATTTTTTGTCCAGTTTCATTTGAACATTGTCATCTTTATAAAGAATATCTTTTGTCAGCATCGGAACATATACTGTTCTTGTTTTTGGAGGAGTGATTTCCAAAAATAATTCCCCGATAAGTCCTGATTGTTGTATAGAAATGATAGAAGCTTTCGGAATATCTACATTTGGTTCTGTTATTACAAATTTGACTTTGACATAGCTGTTTTCACCATCAATTACAGGGGTAATTTCTTCAACTTGACCGACACGCAATCCCATCATTTGAACACCTGCTCCGGGGCGCATGCCGTTCACATCTTTAAATTGGACTTCTACTCTGTCTGCAGATGAAAAAGTTCTTCCTTTTACTTTAAATACAACTCCAATTAAAAGTACTAATGCTAATAATGTTAAAAGCCCTACTTTAAAAGATGATGAAAATTTCATTTGTTGCCTTTCCTACTTTTATTTTATTGTAGCAAAAACAACAAATTTGTGCAAAATTGTTAATTATAGATAGTTGGCCAAAATGTTTCTTACATAATTTTGAGTCTCTTTGTATGGAGGAATGCCGTCATATTTATCAACGGCTCCGGGACCTGCATTGTATGCAGCAAGGGCTAAAATCATATTCCCGTTATATTTATTCAACATTGATTTTAAATATTTAACCCCGCCTTCTACATTTTGAACAACATTATAAGGATCTTTAACCCCTAAATTTTTTGCGGTAGATGGCATTAATTGCATTAACCCCATTGCTCCGGCTTTTGATTTTGCATTCGGATTAAAGCCTGATTCTTGTTTAATCAGAGCTTGTACCAATTTTTCGTCAACTCCGTGTTTCTTTGAAATTTGTGAAACTACATTAAGTATTTGTGCTTTGCTGGCAGGCTGAGTATTAGCTTGAATTGCCGCAGCTTCATTGAGAGCATTTGTTAAACTGATTTGAGGTGATTGTTTTATTATTTCTCCGTTAACGGATTTTAAATGAGGATCTAAAAGTAGTGTCCCAAAATTTGATTTTGTTGTTGATTGCAATACTTTTTCAAATGATGGTGTATTGCTTATTTTATTTGTGTTTGGGTAAAGTGTATCAAGCGGATTTTGAGCTTCGTTTGCTGAGTTCAAATTGTTTACTTTATTCGCAATTTGAGTATAACGCTGCATAGCCTGTGCTTGTCCGCCTGTATTTAATAAGCCTTGTATAAATTCTGAGAACATTTTCTACCTTTTTTTATTAGCTTTGTATAGCTAAACCTTCCTCCAATTATATTCTACATACAATCAGAAGTTTGCGTATCCTCTATTTGAATTAATGATTTTTTGTAAAATGTCAATTGATAAATATACAATCGCCGTAAGAAAAGAAGCGGTATTTCTTTTCTATAGCTTCTTTATAAGCTTCAAATATAAAATCTTTTCCTGCAAGGGCACTTACAAGCATTAAAAGTGTTGATTTTGGCAGGTGAAAATTAGTAATAAGTTTATCAATTACTTTAAATTCATAGGGCGGATAAATGAATAATTCTGAATGATCATGACATGCTTTTATGCAGCCATATTTTTGAAAAGCTGTTTCAAGAGTTCTGACTGTTGTTGTTCCGACCGCAACAATTTGTTTGCCTTCTTTTTTTGCTCTGTTAATTTGTTCTGCAGCTTTTTCAGATATTTCAAAAGTCTCTGAATGCATTTTATGATTTTCTACATTGTCGCATTGTACGGGTCTGAATGTGCCAAGCCCGACATTTAAGGTTACATAAGCCAATTCAACTCCTTTTGCTTGGAGCTTTTCTAAGATTTCTTTTGTAAAATGTAAACCGGCAGTCGGAGCTGCAACAGATCCTTCATCTTTTGCATATACTGTTTGATATCTTTCAAAATCAAGTTTTTTCAAATCTTCATTTGGAATTTTTCTTTCAATATATGGAGGCAATGGAATTTGTCCGTTTCTATGCAAGATATCAAGGACGTTATTCCCATCAAATAGAAGCTCTACCAGCCATTCTCCATTATCTTCCAAACGTTTAATAGCTTTTACAGATAACTCATCGCTGATTTTTATAATTGTATCAGGTTTAACTCTTTTTGACGGCTTAATTAATACCTCCCACAAGTGATGATTTTTTTGTTCTTTTTCATTTGGGGTATTATTTTTAGCCTGTTTTAATAAAAATACTTCAATTTTAGCACCTGTGTCTTTGTGTCCGATAAGACGTGCCGGTAAAACTTTAGTATTATTCATTACCAAAAGTGTATTTTCATCAAGTAAATCTATAATGTCATAAAAATGCTTATGAGAAATGGTTCTATCCTTTCGGTTTAGAACCATCATTCTCGAATTTTCTCTTTTGTCCGCAGGCATCTGCGCAATTAATTCTTCCGGTAAATTGTAATCATATTCTGAAAGTAGCATTTTTATCTTTCTTATTTGTTGTGATACTGAAGTAAATTCAGCAAAATATTTAATTATTGTCATTCCGAACTAGTTTCGGAATCTTATTATATGCTGGTTTTCAGCATTATTTTTTTGTTTATTCCTTAGGTTCAATTTTTTTTGCTCCTGCAATATCAGAATCTGTTACAATATTTTTTGTGCGTTCCTGTTCCATATCAATTTGCTTGTTAACAATAACTGTTTGCAAAATTTGAATAATATTACTTGTTACAAGATATAACAAAACACCTGCAGGAATTGGGATTATTACAAATGTACCGATAATCATAATTGGCATAAATGTTCCCATTGATTTTTGGATTGCCTCTTGAGTAGGGTCAACTGCTCCGTCTTTAGGTTTGTTTGTTGACATCATAACTTTTTGTGACGCAAACATTGTAAGTGCAAATAGAGCAATTAAAATAAATACATCCCAGTGGAAAGATCTTGACGCAACTGTTGTTGGAATAGATGCTGCCAATACGCTGCCTTCTTTTTTGAAAGTAACATTTTCAATTTCTTTATTAGTCATATCAGTAACAGCAATTTCTGCTTTTTCAATTTGGTCAAGTTGTGCAAATTTTAAATTCAAATGATCTAAATCAATTTTGAAATCAATATTTTCTCCAGGCTTAAATTCTCCTTGAATTTCTATAGCTTTGTTTGGATCTTTGATTTTTACATTTTCTAAAGTTTCATTAGGTAAATATACTTTTGCAGTTTTGCCTAAAGTAAATGTATCTCCTTGTGAAACTCCAAATGTGCCGTCATAGGATCTTCCGGCTGTAGCTCTTAATGTAGTATCAAGTCTGCTTAAAAATCCAAACGATGTATCACCTGCAATTTGTATAAATTGCGGGCTCATTAAAGCAGAATATAAAAGAATGAATATTGGTAGTTGGATTAACAAAGGTAAACATCCGCCCATTGGATTGAACTTATGTTCTTTATAAAATTCCATAAGTTTTTGTTGCATTTTTTGCGGATCACTTTTATATCTGTCTTGAATAGCTTTTATTTTTGGCTGCAAATTTTGCATCATTTTCATAGAACGTTGTTGAGATACGTTCAATGGCCACATGGCAAGTCTGATTACTACAGTTAATAATATAATTGCAAGCCCATAATTCCCAACAAGGGTAGCCAGGGCTTTTAATGCTTCAATAGTTAAAGTTGTAAAATCCAATTTCCCTAATCCTCATTTAATAGTGTAAAATCTCTCTTTCAAGAGTTTAGTATAAAAGAATGGGATAGTCAACTTTCAATAATTATAATTTTCTTGTTGACTTTCTATTTTTTTTTGTATAAAGTAATAAATGCAACGGGATGTGGCGCAGCTTGGTAGCGCACCTCGCTTGGGACGAGGGGGTCGCACGTTCAAATCGTGTCATCCCGACCATTTAGAAAAAAGGCTTTAGAAATTATCTAAAGCCTTTTTTTTTATTGTTTTTTATTCTTTATTGCTGAGTAAACTTTGTTTTGCAGCTACTCCAAGACCAATGCCTGCAATTACGTATGTTAACCAAGCAAAGAAATAATTTCTTTTTAATGGAACTAGATTTACTGCTTTGCCTAAAGTTTGTTTTGCAGCTTTAACTCCTCTTAAGGATGCAAGACCTTCTTCTATAATTGTTGGCAAGAAGGAAGCAAATCCTATTATGCCGGCGTTGCGTTCTATGAAATTCTTTTTATTGTCATGTCTTTCAGGCATTGCGCTGTTTAGTAATAAAAGAGCTGTAGGTACGGCTGAAACATAACCTCTGGATTTTTGTAAAAATCTTAAAAATTTCCCTTTATGTGCATTTATGGCATGCCCTAATTCATGTAAAATTAGTGATGGTTTACTTTTTGGAGCAACTGCAAGTTTTAATTGGTCTGTATAAAAAGCATTTTCGCCCCTGGCAACAGGTTTTAGTGCTTCTTTAAGACTCCCACCGTAGTTATTTATATTTTTGTTGTCAATAAAATCAATTATAACATTTAGATTATTATCTTTAACCATGTTTTTTGCAGTTTTTTTGATATTTTCTGCACTTGTAAATTCTTTGCCTTGCATAAGTTTATTACCGCACCATTGAGATGCTTTTTGCAAGAACATGGCAAATGCTTGCAAAAGACCTGCTGTTACAATTGTTTTTGCCGCATTTGGCTCTTTAACCTCCTCTTCTTGTGGAGGCATCATATATTGTCTGCTATAGTTTGGATTGCTATAGTAGACATTATAATTGCCAAAATTTGGTTGTACACTACTTAAACCATTCACAAATCTATTAAAACAAGAACATATAAAAAATTGCTAATTTATTCCTCTTTGCTAAACATATCTTTACCTACTCCGCAAACCGGGCAAACCCAATTACTGTCCAATTCTTCAAATTTTACATCTTCTTTTTCTTCATCATAAATATAGCCGCATACATTACATTTGTACTTCATTTATTTACCTCCTTGTGGTATAATATTTTTGCTATGAAAAATATATTTGAAACTAAAGTTTATTATTCTGATACTGATGCTTATGGCGTTGTCTGGCATGGTGCATATTTGAGATGGATGGAAAAAGGCAGAGTTGATCTTTGCGATCAGATGGGTTTGGATCTTGTAACTCTGAAAAATTCCGATATTTTAATGCCGGTTACAAATATGAATGTCAGATACAAAGCCTCTGCTAGGTTGAATGACACTGTTATTATTGAAACTTGGATCGAAAAATACAATAGCCTGTCGATTACTTTTAAACAGGTAATAAAATCCAAGGATACACAAAAAGTTTATATTGAAGCTTTATTTGATGTTGTGGCAATTAATGAGGCAGGAAAATTATATAGAAGACTTCCTGAATCTCTTGTTAATGCTTTAGAAAAGGATTCTGAAAAATGTCCGGTATCCGTTTAAACAAATATATTGCATCATCCGGTTTGTGCTCCAGAAGAAAAGCTGATGAGTTGATTGAACAAGGGTGTGTAAATGTTAACGGAAAAATTGTCAAAGAATTAGGTTTTCTTGTTCAACCTAAAGATAAGGTCTTTGTAAACCAAAAATTAATACGTCCTGCAAAACATGAATATTACAGATTTTACAAACCTGCAGGTTATATAACAACTTGTGATGATGAAAAAGGTCGTAAAACTATTTATGATTTGTTGCCTGAAAATATGTTTGGGTTAAAACCTGTTGGAAGATTAGACAAAGATTCTACAGGTTTGCTTATTCTGACAAATGACGGGGAACTTATTAATGCGCTTACGCATCCTTCTGTAAAGGTGCCTAAAGTTTACCTTGTTTCAGTCGATGCAAAGGTTCATAAGCATGAGCTAGAGCAGATGGCAAATGGTATTGAAATTGAACCCGGGAAGATTGCTTATGCGGATATTCAAGTTCTAAACATTGATAATAAACATACGGAAATGCAAATAACTCTTTATCAGGGAATGAACAGGCAAATTAGAAAAATGTTTGAACATTTTGGATATGAGGTTAAAACATTAAAAAGAATTCAGCATGCGACAATTAGTCTTGATGGGCTGAAAAGAGGAGAATTTAAGCCTATTAAACCTATCCAAATTCGAGAATTGAAAAACTTTTTAAATAGGATTTCAAATCAATGAAAAGAATAGCTCTTTGCGGAAATATTGCATCCGGAAAATCTACAGTTCAAAAAATGCTTGAAGATAGAGGGTTTAAAGTCCTTGATACAGATGCTGTATCACATGATCTTTTGACAGTTAAAAATAAACCTTTGTATGAAGCTTTTAAAAATTATGATGTTTTTAAAGATGGAGAATTTTCAAGGTACAAAACAGGTCAGTTAATATTTGCAGATGAAGATGCAAGATTAAAAATTGCAGCGATTATGCATCCGCAAATTAAAGAAGAAATATTAAAATTTTTTGAAAAAAATAATGATGAAGATCTTCTTTTTGTTGGAATACCTCTTTTATTTGAAGCAAATATGCAAGATATATTTGATAAAATAATATTTATTTATACTGATGATAATATTAGGCTTGAGAGGTTGATCAACCGTAATCATTATTCATTAGAGCATGCAAAAGCTAGGATAAATTCTCAAATGCCACAAGAGCAAAAAATAGATTTATCTGATTTTGTATTAAATAATGATGGTTCTGTTGAGGATTTAGAAAATTCTTTGAGTTTGATTTTAAAAAAGCTTTAAACTGGTACAAATACCCTTGCTCCTTGTCTTATATTGTTTGTAACGCCATCACTTGCAGCTTGACCGTTTCCAAGAGTAATTTCAACGTGTCCGGCTGAAGAGCTATAACCTGAAGTTCCTTTCCCATAAACAAGTACGCAGCCTGCAGGAAGATCTGAGAGGTTAATGCCTGCTGTAGATATTTCTTTAAAGTTGTTGTTGCGGCTTAATATTCTTGAATATTCATAGCCATCACCTCTTTCGCCAGTGCCGAGTCCGCATTTTTCTAAAGCTAATCTGACGTAAAGAGCACAGTCTCCTTGGAAACCTTTTGTATTATTGCGTACAGCTGTTGCGAGCTGGTTCCCCTTTTGAGCGTTATATTCTACATCATCAAAGGTAATCTTACTTTTATTATTTTGTAATAAGCTATTATTATTTGATGGTGATGAGTAATTGTTGAGTTTGGTTATGTTTGTGAATAAATTTGTTTGAGGTTTTAAATCAAAATTTAGTTTAGGAGCTTTATAGAATGTTGGAGTAAAACTAAATTTAGGGAAAAAATTAAAATTAGGATAAAAGCTGAATAAATTCCAAAAATTGAAATAATTTGGAGCATAAAAATTAAAATAAGAAGGGGTGTAGTAATTGAACAAACTTGGCATAGCTTTAGAATAAACTTGAGAGTCATAAACGCTTAAGTTGTTTGTTTTATTACTAGCAAATAAATTTTGTTTATCAGCTAATTTAACATTGATTAAACTCACAATTTTCCCCTTTTAATTTTCCTCTATAAATATAAAGTATTTTTGTTAGAGAAAATTGCCAAATGTTAACATTTTTTAATTTTTTATAATACTAGCTTCAGCTTTACCCAAGTCAATCATTGAAAAAGCTTTTTCAATATCTTCTGTTGTGTCATAATCACAAGATTGTAAATCAAAGATTTTATCAATATCAATATTGCCGTTAAAAAGATAGAATTTATTAACATTTTTCATATAGAGCCCGAATGAATTTTCTTTATTTAACTGTTTTAAAAATTCTTTTTTTGTTGCATTTTTAGAAAATCCATCAAAAGTGTAATCCTTAACAAGTTTGCAGTCCTCTTTTAAGGTTTCTAAAAGGACATAAGGTTCTATCCATTTTGTGACAATTTTGTTCATAATATCCCTCTACAAAGCAGCTATATTATCTTCTTGTGACTTAAATTGCATTTCATAAAGGTTTTTATATTTGCCGTTTTCAATTTGCATTAATTCGTCATGAGTTCCGAGTTCTGCGAGTTCGCCTTCATTTATTACTGCAATTCTGTCTGCATTTTTTATTGTTGAAAGTCTATGAGCAATTACAAATACTGTTTTGTTTTGAATAAGGTTATCAAGCGCTTTTTGTACAATTGCTTCTGATTTGTTGTCAAGAGCAGATGTAGCTTCATCTAAAATAACAATAGGCGCATCTTTAAGCATAGCTCTTGCAATTGCGACACGTTGTCTTTGACCTCCGGATAATGTTGTTCCGCGCTCTCCTACGTATGTATCAAGACCTTTTTCAAGTGATTGTATGAATTCATCAAGGTGAGACATTTTGATAACTCTTTCAATATCTTCTGCACTGGCATTTTCATTACCCATTAATATATTATCTTTAATTGTTCCTGAAAATAAGAAATTGTCCTGAAACACGAAAGAGATTTGGTTACGTAAAGATTTTAATTCAAATTTTCTAATATCCACGCCGTCAAATTCAATAGAACCGGATGTGACATCATAAAATCTTGGTAAAAGACTAACTACAGTACTTTTGCCGCCGCCGGAATTACCGACTAATGCTATAGTTTCATTTTTGTTAACGCTTAGGCTAAAGTTTTTCAATACAGGAGTGTTTGGTTCGTATTCAAAATATACGTTTTTGAATTCAATTGAATTATTCAAGCCTGTCAAAGTTATTGCATTTTTTGGAGATTGAATTTGTGGAGTTATATCAAATAATTCAAATACACGCCCCATTGCAACAAAAACTCCCTGCAAGTTTGTTAAAGTATTTCCTAATGTTTTTGTAGGCTTATAAAGTAGTAATAAAGATGTAACAAATGAGGCAAAACTTCCTGCAGTCATTTGTCCGCTTAAAATTAAGTGGTTACCATAAGCCATAACAAGAGCAATGCCAATTGAGCATACAAAATACATAATTGGTGACATCCAGCCGACACGTTTTGTTAAAGACATTGCAAGATGGAATTGTTCGTGTATCTGGTTATCAAATTTTCGGTTTTGATCTTCTTGCAAATTGTAAGCAGTTATTATTTTATTGCCGGCAAATGTTTCGTTAAAGTTTGTTGTCATGTTCCCGCCAACAACCATTGAAGCATTTGAAACTTTTTTAATTCTTTTTCTAATAAAGGTAACAGGTGTGATTGCAATTGCCATAACGGTTACACCGATTAATGCAAGTTTCCAAGAGTTATATAGCAAAACAGCTACCAAACCGATTAGCCCGAAAAATGTTGCAATAAATGATTTCAACATTTCAATAATATTTTTTGACGCAGTATCAGGGTCTGATAAAAACCTTGTTAAAACAATACCGGAAGAATTTACATCAAAAAATTGTGAATCCATCATGGTAAGACGTTTAAATAAATCTATTTTTAAAGAATTTGATATCTTAAGCCCTGTCCAATCAGTAAGATAGTTGCTTAAATATTTAAGTACACCTTGAAATAGTGCAAATGCTACAATACCAAAAGGAATTATTGCTGCAAGCCATGCTTGAGAGTGCACGGTAATACCAAAAAATGTCCATGTATGATTTGGATCTCCATTGATTACAAAATCAAGATACGGTTTTAATGACAAAGCAACAACGCCATCTAATAGACCTAATGGTATTGCAATTATAAGGTTTATAATTGAACGACCAAGCACAGGTTTAATATATGGGAAAATCTTATTCAATAAATATCCGTATTTAAAAGCATCTTTTGATACTGTATTTTGCAGTCTGTAATCCATAAATATCCCTCTCTGTATATATTCTTTATAATAATTATTATCTCATAAAAAAATTTTTTGTGTTATTCTATTATTAAAATTTACATAGAGATAGTTGTAAGGAGTAGAGATGAATATTTGCGTTATAGGAACAGGGTATGTAGGTTTAGTTGCTGGAACTTGTCTTGCAGATATGGGGAATGATGTTGTATGTGTTGATAATGATTTGGAAAAACTTGAAAAATTAAGAAGTGGTATTGTTCCTATTTATGAACCTGGTTTAGAAGAATTAATAAAAGCAAATGTTCTTGAAGGAAGATTAAGTTTTTCTGATGATTTAGATGAAGCTGTAAAAAAATCTTTAGTTTGCTTCATTGCTGTTGGGACTCCTCAAAGTGAAGATGGATCAGCTGATTTACGTTATGTTGAGCAGGTGGCTGATAGTATTGGACGTGCAATAAATGGTTATAAGGTTATTGTTGACAAGTCTACTGTACCTGTCGGGACTGCTGATAGAGTTACAGAAATTATTAAATCGCATTATAATGGCGAATTTGATGTTGTTTCAAACCCTGAATTTTTAAAACAAGGTGCTGCTGTTGAAGACTTTTTAAAACCTGATAGGGTTGTTATTGGTTCAAATTCTCCTAAGGCAACTGCTATTATGCAAGAAGTTTATGCCCCGTTTTTTAGAACGGCAAGCAGATTTGTTATTATGGATGTAAAATCTGCAGAAATGACAAAATATGCTTCTAATTCGTTTTTGGCATTAAAAATTTCTTATGCAAATGAAATCGCAAATATTTGTGAAGCTGTTGGGGCCGATGCTGAGATGGTACGTATTGGAATGTGTTCTGATAAGCGTATAGGTTCTCAATTCCTTTTCCCTGGACTTGGTTATGGCGGAAGTTGTTTCCCTAAAGATGTTAAGGCTTTATTGAAAATTGCAAATGATCATAACTGTGAACATAGATTGATTGAAGCTGCTGATGAAGTAAATAAGGAACAAAGAGTTCTCTTTATCACAAAAATTTTACAGCGATTTGGAGCTGATTTGTCAGGAAAAACTTTTGCAGTTTGGGGGTTGACTTTCAAACCTAAAACCAATGATATGAGAATGTCTCCTTCTATTACGATTATCAATGCATTACTTGAATTAGGTGCCAATGTCCAAGCGTATGACCCTAAAGGGTTTGAACAAGCAAAACTTATTTGGGGAAATAGAATTACCTATGCAAAAAACTCTTATGATGCTTTGAATAATGCAAATGCTCTTCTATTGCTAACTGAATGGAACGAATTTAGACGTCCTGATTTTGATAAAGTTAAAGGTTTGCTTAAAACTCCTATTATATTTGACGGAAGAAATCAGTATGATGGTGAACGTTTGATTCAACGTGGATTTGAATACCATTGTATTGGAAAAAGATTTAAAAAACTAAATTCCATTTAAGTTGTCAAAGGCATTAATTTTATAAGAGTCAATTGAATGTCCGCCGTTTTTTAGGATGACAAAATCCTTCAAATTTTTTGTATTTTTGACTAATTCTTGTGTCGATTTTGTTGAAATTAATTTGTCATTTTCGGCATGTATAAAATAGACCGGTAAATTTAAACTTTTAATTTTGTTAATATTTTGGAAAGACCAATCAAGAACATCTACTAAAAATGGAAATTTCTTGATTAAAAATTGCGCTGTTTTCGGGAGTTTGACAGCTTTACCGCTTAATAATATTTCTTTCTCATTTTTCATTGAGTTAAATGGTGAAATTAGAACTAAGAATTTTAAATTCTCATTTTTGTGAGCAAGCGTAATTGCGGGGAAACTGCCCAAACTATAACCTACAACACCAATATCGTCTTTTTTTATCCCTTTGCTTTGTAAATATTTAATGGCACTTTTTGTATTTTGTTTTATTGATTCAGAAGTAACAGAGCCTGTACTATCTCCAAATCCGCCATACTCAGGAGCAAAAACGCCATACCCTTTTTTTATAATCGATTTGTATAACTCTTGATTAGATGTAATATTTTGGCCTATACCATGATAGAAAATTACGTATTTTTGTGAGTTGTTAGGGTTGATATCCCAAGCTTCAGATATATTTTTGGGCGTTTTTAAATGAACAATTTTTAAACTGTCTGCAAGTTCTTTGTCTATTCCAAATCTCCTGTTTTTAGAAAGATATATGAATTTACTCATTGTTTTACGCATATAATAGTTTAATGGAGATAGCGTTTCTAATTTGGAACCTAAACCAGTAAAATTTGTTTCATCAATATATTTTTGTTGATGATTGAAGTTTTGATTTTTATATTGATTGTAAAGCCCGTAATTGATATTCTTAATATGGGTTATCATCATAATTAAAGTTCCCTTGATAAAATAAAAAACCTTATCGGTTTAATAAGGTTTCTGTAAAAAATAAATTGGGCATGAAGAGACTCGAACTCCCACGCGTTAGCACTAGTTCCTAAGACTAGCGTGTCTACCATTCCACCACATGCCCATATTCTATTGTCAATCAGTCTTTTTCAAGACTGAGGCGTGTCTACCACCTCTCACAAAACTTGACATTTAGTCAACTTTTGTTCGGCAGAGTACCACATGCCCATATTCAGTTGTCAATCAGTCTTTTTCAAGACTGAGGCGTGTCTACCACCTCGCACAAAACTTGACATTTAGTCAACTTTTGTTCGGCAGAGTACCACATGCCCATATTTAATTGTCAATTTTCCATAAGTCTGTTGACGTGTATTTCAACAATATACTGAAAATATTTTAAAGTCAAGATTGTTTTTCAGGGACTTATATAGCAAATTCCACTAAATAGGTTAAAACGGTTAACAATGCTTAACAATCGCCGTTTTTATCCTTAGAATCATAAATCTTTCTAATTGTTTTGGCAAAATCCGACAATGAGTCATCTCTATTTTCAGAGATTTCTTTACTAAAATCTTTTACTTCCTCATTAAAATGTTCCGCGTATTTTTTCTTAAAATCTTCGTCTGAGTTGGACGTATTATGTATAGTATAAAAAATATTAATAGTATCTTCTAAAAGTTTTTTTAATTCTTTCTTATTGCTGGTTTCATACTTGCCATCTTTAAAGTGTAAAATATCTTCAGGTAATCTGTCCAAAATAAAATACTTTGTACTTGCAGCAATAAACTCCCGTTTTTGCATGATTGTTTCGGTATTATATATTAAGCCGTAAATAGTAAATATATTTCTATAAAAATCTTCGCATTTTTCAGTTTCAGCGATAACGTTTACAAGTTCTCGCCCGCAAATTTTATGCAACCCTCTTTTTATTTCTATTATATTGTCTATATTTTCCATCTCTGATTTCTTTCCAGGTAATCTTGGTATCTTCTATATTTTGTAAAAACCAAATGCATGCTTCGCTAGATTTCATTTTTCTTGTATTATACCTGAAAACTGTTTCGTTTGCATAATTTTCTGTATGCTTTGGAGAAATCACAATATGAGTATTTTCTACTCGCTTAAATCCTGACCAAACACTTTCTATTGTGTTAGTGTGAACATTTTTATCATCCTTTTTAACATAATTTCCCTTACTATGAACTACCATAGCCTGCTTATAAAAAGGAGGTAACTTCTGATAACTCGGGTTATCATCACTGTATAAAGTTGAACCTTTTTCTACATATCTCAGTATACCTGCGTTTAACGTACTATCTAACATATTCGGGATAACTCTAATAACAGAGTCCCCGTTCCGTTGTACAAACCCTTGCAGCAACTTTTTATTTTGATTAGGAATTTGCTTTACTTTCAATTTTTTATTAAAGTGCATATTTTTTAAAGAACCGCCTGCATGATACTCGTCAACTTCAATAGTTCCGCTTAATTCTTGATGATTTTCTTTACTCATAGCATTTCTTATTTTATGTAACATATTCCAGGCTGCTGTGTATGTAATACCATAATCTCTCATAACAGTAGTAGCAGCTAAACCGCTCTTATCTGAATTTTCACGGAAGATTACTTCAAACCAGGTAGTTAAATCTATTTTTGTACCCTGAAATAGTGTTCCTGTAAGAATATTAAATTCCTTACCGGTATTTTTACATTT
>CALVGY010000017.1 GCA_944327215.1 Candidatus Gastranaerophilales bacterium
TATTTTTTACCGTATCGTATTCTGTTGTTAAAGAAGATATTTCTGTATCAAGATTTTTCATTTTTAAATCAATTGTTTCTTCTTTAGAATTTAGTCTGGCTTTTTCGGTATTATATTTTGCTTCTGCTTGTGCAATGTATGTTTCATCTGCAACTTCTTTTATATATGAATCAGTTCCGTAGTTTACTTGATAATAATATCCGTCATCTTTGATTTTTGAAATATATAGCATTCCGCTTTGAAGCATTTGTTGTAAGTAATCTTTATCTTCTATGTTGTTATTTTCTGTCCATCCGTTTGCGCATATTTGGTTAAATAATGTGTCATAGAATACTGATTGGCTAAGATCATCGCTTGATGATATTGATGTATCTATCTTCCAAGTATAATTATATAAATAATCATTTGTAACAAGACTGCTTGCTCCCAGATGCCCTTTTTGGACAGAGTATATATCTTTGCCATTAGAATTAACTTTATCAACACCATTCATATAATCTGCGAAGTATGTTAAAAATGCTTTTGCTAAGTTATTTAAGCTTATTGCACCATAACTATTCCTTTTATCCATCTTACGGGACCATTCCAAAAATGTATATGAAAATCCAATATAGTTTTGGTTATTTTCTACAGTATGAGTTTTGCATGTATCAGAGTCATCGAATGCTGCGATTTCTGTACTTCTTGCATAAAAGTTACCATTTGTTAACAATTTTGTTAATTCGTTTTTAGCATAAGCTAGTGCGTCACCTGTAGCCCCATCTCCAAGATCTAAAACACTTGAAAATTCTTCCATAAGAAAATCAACAAATCCGCCTGTAGAAGTCAATAAGCTTCCACAAGCACCTACTTGAGTGTCTGGAACTCGTTGACCATCCACGCTTTGCATCCCTATAGCGTAGTTAGGTGCTGATCCATTCAATAAAGAATATAGAGTAAGATCTCCCAAACCCGAACCCGAACTATTAACACTATTGTTTATTATAAGGTCAAACTGAATACCATTTTCAACATTATTATAGCTAGGAATTCCATCAAAATCGAATGACCCAGTGCAGGTATTTTTGATTTGTTCTAATAAATCGTTAATATTACCACTTTCCAGAACATCTGTAACTGTAGTATTCCCACCAATACCTGCATTTTGGTTGTATGGAATATTAAGGATTGAGTTTGCAGTTTTTTCTGTTATTAACCCAGCATTAGCCAAACCGTTTATAAATGCATTACGTGTTGTTTCGGATGGTAAAGTTCCCAATCCTTCTTGTGGAATACCTGCTGCACGGGCTGCTGCTGCGTATTCGCTGTTTAATGTTACACGTCCTGATGTATCTGTTATTGTGACAGGCATGTAATCATTTAATGCTGATGGATTCATTAAAATATCATAAGTTAATGGAGTATTTGTATCTCCGGTTCCATAATAATCATAAACAAGTTTTGTTTGATCTAAAGAATTTTGATATTCATTTGAAAGGTCAGCAAGCTCTCTTGACAATGCAATCTTTTGATGAGAAAGACGCATTGACTGGAATTCACAATCAGATTTTCTGCTTGTGATACTTAACAATCTAGCTTGTCCTGCTGCTAATCCCATTTTTCTAAGATTTTCCTTTCAAACTTAGTAACTTTCATGTCGTATTACGACATATTTTTATGAAATCTTTAAAAATATAATCCCTTTTGTAACATTTGTTAATAATTAATTATTTCTAAAATATCTATGTATTCTCGCTATATATGAATTATTAAGTTATGTAAATTTGATATTTTTGTAATATCTATGGTTGATGAGTTTTATTTAAAAAGTGGTATAATATAAGTAGAAAGGTAAGTTGATTAAATATATAAATTTTTCGCTGCGGGTGCGAAAAAACCTTATCAGCCGCATGTTTTGTTGTATAACAAAAGTGCAGAAAGAAGGCAAACGGCATAAATGAGCAACCTACAATTTCAGAATGATTTAGACCGATTGACAGACGTTCTTCCTGAAAAAGTGAAAAGACATGTTAATTATGAAAAGATGGAAGATGTTATAGAAATTGTTTTGGATATCGGGCGTACTCCTGAAATTCGTCATGCAGGCGGGAAAATAGAATATTTGGGAGATGAATTTGTTGCAGAAGATGATATTAATTATATAACAAGTCGTATTCAAGATTTTACAACTGATAACCGTTCAGGTATACCTGGGACTCTTCATAGAATTAGTGCAATAAGAAATAGGCAAGGTAAAATTATTGGTCTTACCTGTCGTATAGGTCGAATCGTTACAGGTACTATTGATTGTATTAAAGATATTTGTATGATGAACAAGAGTATTTTATTTCTTGGTCGTCCTGGTGTTGGTAAAACTACAAAACTTCGTGAAATTTCACGTTTGGTTGCCGATGAATTAGGTAAGCGTGTTGTAATTGTTGATACGTCAAATGAAATTGCAGGTGACGGTGATACTCCGCATCCGGCAATTGGTCATGCAAGACGTATGCAGGTTACTCAACCTCAGTTTCAAAAAGATATTATGATTGAGGCAGTTGAAAATCATACACCAGAAGTTATCGTTGTAGATGAAATTGGTACGGAAGAAGAAGCTCAGGCTGCCCGTACAATTGCTGAACGTGGGGTTATGTTGATTGCAACTGCCCATGGTAATACTTTAGAAAATTTGATTAAAAACCCAACTTTATCTGATTTGGTTGGTGGAATACAATCTGTTACTTTAGGTGATGATGAGGCCAAAAGAAGAGCTTCTCAAAAAACAGTTTTGGAAAGAGAAAAACAACCGACTTTTGATGTTGTTATTGAAATTTTAGACAGAAACACTCTTGCTGTTTATAAAAATACTGCTGAGGCTGTTGATTATATTTTGAGAGGTTGGCCGATTAGACCTGAAATAAGAAAAGTTGATAAATCGTATGAAGGTGAAATTCCTGCTCAGGTCAATAATCAAAAAACAGAACCGACATTAAGTGATATTCCAAAAGAGGTAAACAGACTTGACAAAAGTATTTCTGAACATAATACTGATAGTTTGAAATTTAGTTTTTCAAGACAAAAATATGTTGAAGAGGCTAAAGGTATAAAGAAAATATATCTTTATGCTGTTTCAAGAACAATTGTTGAAAAAGTTATTGAAAGATTGGATTTGAATGCCGAAATTACTCGTAACTTAGAAGATGCAGATATAGTAATTGCTCATAAAAACTTTATAAAGGGCGGAGCAAAAGTATTGAGTACAGCAAATGATTACAGGTTACAAATATTCTATGTTAAAACAAATTCTATGGCTCAAATTCAAAAAGTTTTAAAGGAAGCTTTACAAATCACTGAAGCTTCAGAAACTTTATGCGGTTATTATGATGATGCCGAACGCGCATTAGATGAAGCTAAGGCAGCAATTAATAAGATTCTTGCCGGTGCTGAACATGTTGAACTTACTCCACAAAATCAGCATATTAGGAA
Source organism: Candidatus Gastranaerophilales bacterium (assembly GCA_944327215.1). Taxonomy (GTDB): domain Bacteria; phylum Cyanobacteriota; class Vampirovibrionia; order Gastranaerophilales; family Gastranaerophilaceae; genus Stercorousia. Next base: position 3,463 of record CALVGY010000017.1, read on the forward strand.
ATTACAGCATGAACTCGTTGAGCAGCATAATATGAAAAGTACTTCTATAGGCGAGGGAAGTAACAGACATTTGCGAATTGTTGGCGGGCAAGATTTTAAACACTAATTTGTTGTAGTATTAAATATTATTTTTGTTTATAATAACCTAAATAAAAAAGGAGGTTATATTATGAATAAAATTGATATTTACACATCTTCTACTTGTCCGTATTGCATAAAGGCAAAAAAAATCTTAAAAACCTTGGGTTTAACTTTTATTGAACATAACATTGATGATTCTTTTGATGAAACTACTAAGGAGTTATCTGAAAGATTTAAAAGACCAATTATGACAGTCCCCCAAATTATTATAAATGAACATTATATAGGAGGGTGTGATGATTTGGAAGCAATGTATAAAAGTGGAAAACTTAAAGAAATTATAGAATAAATGAAAAGACGGAAATTTTTAAATTTCCGTCTTTTTTATCTGGAGGTTCTGTTGCGCACTTATTGCAATTTAGAATTTAATTAGCTTATGCGTTTATGCAAAACCTTTGTGGGTTAGCACGCTTATTTGCAACCTAGAGGTCCTTCCTCTTCTTTGCTGTGTTTGAATTCGATAACAGCTTGAGCTGCAGCCAATCTAGCTTGCGGTACTCTGAATGGAGAGCATGATACATAGTTCAATCCGATTCTGTGGCAGAATTTAACTGAAGCAGGATCTCCGCCGTGTTCTCCGCAAATACCGCGTTTTAGATGTGGTCTTACTTTTAGTGCTTTATCAAGAGCTATTTTCATTAATTGTCCGACACCTTCTTGGTCAAGAGTTTGGAATGGGTTTGCTGGAAGGATTTTTTGTTCTACATAGTTTTGTAAGAACTTACCTTCAGCATCATCTCTTGAATATCCGAATGTCATCTGTGTTAAGTCGTTTGTTCCGAATGAGAAGAATTCAGCGTATTCTGCGATTTGATCAGCAGTTAATGCCGCACGAGGAATTTCTATCATTGTTCCGAACATGTAGTCAACGATAACACCCTTTTCGTCCATAACTTCTTTTGCAACACGTTCAAGTACTGTTTGCACTGTTTTAAGTTCATTAACGTGGCCTACAAGAGGAATCATTACTTCCGGTTTAACGTTTAAACCTTCTTTTTTCAAATCACAAGCTGCTGTAAATATTGCTCTAACTTGCATTTCGTTGATTTCAGGATATGTTAAACCTAAACGACAACCTCTCAAGCCCATCATTGGGTTAGATTCAGACATAGCTTCAACGATATTAAGAAGTTTTTCATCTTCTTTATAATCTTCGCCTTTAGCTTTTTTAGTTGCTACTTTTGCTATTAATTCTTCTTTATCAGGTAAGAATTCGTGAAGTGGCGGGTCTAAAAGTCTTATTGTCATTGATTTGTCGCCTAAAGCTTTAAACATTGCATAGAAATCGCTGTATTGCATTGGCAATAAGTGATCTAATGCTTCTTTTCTAGCTTCCGGAGTACCGGCAATAATCATTTTTTGAACCCAAGGAAGTCTTGAAGGATCCATAAACATGTGTTCTGTACGGCATAAGCCAACACCTTCTGCACCTAGTTCCAAAGCTTTTGCAACATCGGCAGGAGTATCTGCGTTAGCTCTTACGCTTAACAATTTAGTTTCATCAACCCATTTGAATAATTTATTAAAGTTTTCATCCATTTTTGGAGGAACTAAATGTACAGCGCCAGCCATAACTTCACCTGTACCACCATCAAGAGAAATAATATCATCTTTGTGGTAAACAGTTCCGTCAGCTGCAGTAAGGGTTTCATTTTTAAGATCGATTTGTAAATCTTCGCAACCTGCAACACAAGGTTTTCCCATACCTTTTGCAACAACTGCCGCGTGAGATGTCATACCGCCTCTTAGTGTTAAAACACCTTGAGATTCAATCATTCCGTGGATATCATCAGGACAAGTTTCAATTCTTACTAATATAACTTTTTCACCGGCTTTTCCACGTTCTGCTGCTTCTTCTGTATCAAAAACAATTTTTCCAACAGCTGCGCCTGGTGATGCTGCAAGACCTTGAGCGATTTTGTGAGCTTCTTTTTTAGCTGCAGGGTCAAAATCAGGCAATAATACTTGATAAAGTTGGTTTGCGTCAACAAGTTCAATTGCTCTTTCTTTATCAATTATGCCTTCTTCGCACATTTCAACTGCAATTCTTACAGATGCTTTTGCCGTTCTTTTACCGTTACGTGTTTGTAAGATATACAATTTACCTCTTTCAATTGTAAATTCCATATCTTGAACATCTTTATAGCCTTTTTCAAGTTTTTTAGCAATATCAACATATTGTTTGTATAATTCAGGCATTTCATGTTCAAGTTCTGCAATCGGTTTTGGAGTTCTGATACCTGCAACAACATCTTCACCTTGTGCATTTGTTAAATATTCACCATAGAATTTATTTTCACCGGTTGATGGGTTTCTTGTGAATGAAACACCTGTTGCACAGTCATCTCCCATATTACCGAATACCATTGTTTGAACGTTAACAGCTGTTCCATAGTTATGGTCAATTTTGTAGTGATCTCTGTATGCAACAGCACGAGGAATATTCCATGATCTGAATACGGCTTCAATAGCTTCTTCTAACTGAACGTATGGATCTTGTGGGAATTCTTTACCTGTTTCCTTTTTGATTAATTCTTTATATGGTTCAATTAATGATTTCCAATCTTCTGCTGTTAAATCTGTATCAGATTTGTAGCCTTTTTCTTCTTTAATTTTATCTAAGTAATCTTCAAATTTTTGTCTGTCAATTTCCCAGGCAACTGAACCAAACATTGTTAAAAATCTTCTGTATGAATCATAGCAGAATCTTGGGTTATTTGTTAATTTAATCATACCTTCAACAGTTTGATCATTTAACCCCAAATTCAAAATTGTTTCCATCATACCAGGCATTGAAAGTCTAGCACCTGAACGAACAGAAACTAAAAGCGGATTTTCTGGATCTCCAAATTTTTTGCCAGCTTGAGTTTCAACGATTGCAAGTGCTGTTTTTACTTCATCCATTAAGCCTGCAGGCATTTTGTTACCGTGGTTGATGTAATCCATACAAGTTTCTGTTGTAATTGTTAACCCCGGAGGAACAGGTAGTCCCAAGTTGGTCATTTCAGCAAGGTTTGCACCTTTGCCGCCAAGAAGATTACGCATATCTGCATTGCCTTCTCTGAACAACCATACACGTTTTTCAGTCATAGTTTTCTCCTTTCTTATTGTATAATAAACACTTAATATCTTGATATAACTATAACATGAAAATAGCAAATGCAACAGTTTTTTAATCATCTAATATGTGGATTATTAATATGGAAGCTTTTTATTTAAAGCTTAATTTTATACTTGGGCATAAAATAATAAGTAGAGAATTTTTCATTTTTGTATAAATTTATACATAGAAAATTCTCGTACTTACTATTTTATATACGTTTTTGTCGGATTTATAGGTTGAAGAATTTTTATTTTTTAAAGTAATCGCAGATTAGAGTTTTTTTGCGAGGAAGAAAATTTTTTATGTTTTCTACAATCTTGTTCTTTTTCGAATCTTCTAATTCTTTTTTTAGGACGGCTTTTTCTAAAACGACTTTGTTATACAAATCTGAACATATAGTACTTTTGTCAATATGCTCTTTTAATTTAGCCAATTGAATTTCTTTTTCTTTAATTAATCGGATTAGTTCTTTTTCCACTTTGAAAAACCTCTTGAACTGTACCTTATTAGAATATAGCTAATCTGTTTTTTTTAAATCGTTTTTTTAGTTGATTTAACATTAAGCAGGTAATAAATCATACTCATAACCGATTTTTAAAGCTTGAATATTTAATGGTAAAAGTTTTTTTCTGTGAGGTGGAATAACTGCATCCAAAGCTTGATTTAAATCGTCGAGGCTAACAAGTTTGCTTGCTTTTGCAAGAAGACCTAATGACAAAATATTAGCCATTTTAATATTTCCAACACCTTCTGCTAATTTTGTAATTGGAGTAAAAAGATAATTGATATCATTTCGAGGTTTCATTTCTTTTGCAAGAGATGAATTTGCAATCATCCAACCACCTTTTTTTATTTTTAGTAAAAATCTGTCAAAAGAAGCCTGATTTAGTGCTATAACAAAATCGGCATCTGATTTGTTAACTTCGCTTACTTCTTCATCACTCATAACGACTTCGCAATTAACTGTTCCTCCGCGCATTTCTGCTCCGTATGAAGGGTACCAGGTTACGTGTTTTCCTGCAAGCATAAAAGCATTAGCCAATACTTCTCCGGCTAATAAAACGCCTTGTCCGCCAAATCCTGCTATTATAAAATTCTTTTCACTCATTATTTTTCTTCCTTTTATTATTAGTTTTGAGATGTTTTATCTTTGTATATTCCCGGTTTGAATATTGGCATCATTTCGTTTCTAACTCGTTCATGTGCTTTTTGTGGGGACATTTTCCAGTTTGTAGGACAAGTAGATAGAATTTCGACAAAGCCAAAACCAAGACCGTTCATTTGAACTTCAAAAGCTTTTTTTATTGCTTGTTTTGCTTTTCTTATATTTGCGACTGTATCAAGTGAAACTCTTGCAGAGAATGCTGTACCGTCACAAAGTGCTATATGTTGAGCAATTTTTATAGGATAACCGTAATATTCAACATTTCTACCTGTTGGAGATGTTGTTGTTACTTGTCCTAATAAAGTTGTAGGTCCTAATTGACCGCCTGTCATACCGTATGTTGTATTGTTGATACAAATTGCGGTTAGGTTTTCCCCTCTTAAGGCAGCGTGCATACTTTCAGCAAGTCCGATTGATGCGAAATCTCCATCACCTTGGTATGTAAATACAATTTTATCAGGTCTTGCTCTTTTTATACCTGTAGCTTCTGCTAAAGCTCTTCCATGCGGTGCTTCAAGAGAATCAACGTTTAAAAAGTCATATGTTGTAACAGAACATCCTATTGATGCTGCAAGAATTGTATTTTCTCTTATATTAAGTTCATCTAAAACTTCTGCTACCAATCTTACTGCAACACCATGATCACAGCCCGGGCAGAATGAATATTTTACATCTCCTTTTAGAGATTCTGGTAATTTAAAAACTTGTGTTGCCATTATAATAATTCCTCAACTTTAGATACGATTTCAGCAGCAGAAGGTGGAACACCTACTCCTTTATGAACAAGTTCTACAGGGCATGCTCCGTTAACTGCCAATTTTACGTCATTAACCATTTGTCCCATATTGACTTCAACCGTGATAAATTTCTTAGTTGTTTTAGATAATTCTTGTAGTCGTTTTGATGGGAATGGGAATAGGGTAATCGGTCTGAAAAATCCTGCTTTTATTCCTTTTTCTCTAAGTTTTTTCATTGCAGTTTTAACATTTCTTGAAGTGCTGCCAAAACTTACCAATATAACATCAGCATCTTCTGTATTAATTTCTTCCCATTGAGTTTCATTTTCTTCAATTGTTTTATATTTTTCAAACAATTTTTCAAGAAATACGCATCTGTCTTCAGCAAGAGGACCGTATGAACGAATTATTCTTCCGTCTCTTCCTTTTGCACCTGTAAGTGCCCAATCAGATGTGTCAATTTCCGGATACGGATAATCATAAAATTCTACAGGTTCCATCATTTGTCCTAATAACCCATCTGCAAGCAATACGGTTGGATTTCTGTATTTTTGAGCAAGATAAAATGCTTTATATGTCAAATCTACGCATTCCTGAACTGTTGATGGAGCAAGTACAATAAGTTTGTAGTCGCCATTTCCGCCGCCTTTGGTTGCTTGGTAATAGTCCCCTTGGGATGGGTAAATGTTACCTAAACCAGGGCCGCCTCTCATTACGCTGACTAAAACTACAGGAAGTTCATCTGCGGTTGCATATGACAATCCTTCTTGCATTAGTGAAACTGCACAAGATGATGATGATGTCATTGCTTTCACACCTGTTGATACAGCGCCTATTGTCATGTTAATAGCTGCAAGTTCGCTTTCTGCTGAAACATATCCACGTTTCAATTCTTGCATTTTTCCGCTCATGAATTCTCCAATTTCACTTTGCGGAGTGATAGGGTAACCGAAATAACACTGACATCCTGCAAGAACTGCAGCTTGTGCTATTGCGTAATTCCCTTTTGTTAATACTTTTTTATTTGTTAAACATTCTGTAGCCATTTTTTATCCTTTATAGACTTCTGTAATTGCCAAATCCGGACATCTGGTTGCACACATTGCACAACCCAAACATTCATGGTTTGGATCATTAAATTCTACGACGTGGTTGCCTAAGCTATTTGTCTTTTCGCTGACTTTTAATAGCTTTTTGGGGCATTCATCAATACATAAATAGCATGCTTTGCATTTTTCTTTATTAATTACTATGTAGCTCATCTACACCTCTTCATAACTTTTTTGTCTAAGATATATTATAGCACTTAATAAAAAAAAGGATATTATATCTTTACAATTGTAATATTAAAAGTTAACAGTTTGCATAAGTTATTATACTTCTGTTAATATATAATCTAGAGGGATATTTTTTTAAGAAAGTGAATACGAATGGCTTTAACAGTTGATGAAATCGCTGAAATTATTAATACAATGCGTGAAGAAAATGAAAATAATGTTCAGAGTGTAGAAAAAGTTTTAACGGAGATTAATAATAAACTCGAAATGATGGCTGAAGATAGCGAAGCTACCGATTTAATAAGGGTTTATATTTCTGAGCTGAAAAAATCAGTTGATGAAAAACATACTATTACGGTTGAAAAGTTTAATGAAATTGAAAAATCTTTTAATAATCTTTCAGCTGAAAATGAACAGTTGGCAAAAACATCTGAATTGCGCGATTTATTTAATGCTTTAGTGAATAACATAACTAATTTTTCAAATAATATTTCTTCTCAAAAAAATATACTAAATACGCTTGACGGGAAACTCGAAAATTTAAGCGAAAATATTTATAGTAAAGATGAAATGGCGTCTTTAATCAGCGAAATATCTTTAAATATCTCAAACGTTAACGACGGTTTTGAAAAAGCGTTTAAAAATCTCGAAGAAAAATTGGCAGAAACTGATTCTGCTATAAATAGTTTGGATAATTCGTCAAAGTTTTCCGATTTAAAAAATATAGTTGAAAATATTTCCTCTCAAGTTGATGCTTTGCCATCTTCTATTTCCCAATATCAGAAAGTGTTTGAGTCGCTAAAAGAAATTATTTCAGACCAATCATCACAAAGTTTGGGTGAATTGAAGGAAAAATTTGAAAGTCTTGAAAATTCTTTTGAGACCATTGTAACAGGTTCCGATTTTAAAGGATTTAAACAAGATTTGGCTGATTTTGTTCAAAAAATTATTGATAATTCTTCTGCCTTAAATGCTGAATTATCATATAGCACAGAAAGAATTGAAAATATTCTTACAACAGTGAAATCCCTAGATTTTAGAGATGATTTTGAAAATGTTGTCGGTCGTATAAATGAAATAAAAGAAACATTTGAAGAAGGAAGCAGACAAAATTATTCCAACCTTTCATCTGAAATCGCAAATATTGTCAAAGATGTAGACAATAGTTTTCAGAACCTTGATGAAAAAAGGCAAGAAGTCTATTCATCTTTAAAAGAAAAGTTAGACAGTATTATTGAAAATTTATTGAATGTTGTAAATAACAATTCTCAAGACAAATTAGATGAAATATACAATCGTATAGTTAATGTTTCAAATGATGTTCTTTCTTTAAGAAACGGTGTATCTTCAGATCTTCAGGACCACTATGGTGATTTGAAAGCAGGACTTGGTAATGTAATAAATGATATTCGAGGTTTAAGAGACGAATTCGTTATTAAAAATTCCGAAGTGTTGAGTTTGGCATCTAATCGTGTTGGGCAATTGGAGGAGAAACTTACTGAGCAGATAAAAGAACTTTCAGGTTTAAGGTCATTAGTAGCTGAAAGTAATAATGTTGAACCGGCACAGTTGTCTGAGGGTTTGGAGAAAGTTAGCAATGATTTGTCAATGTTGCTTTCTGATGCTAAAGATAATGCAAATTCAAATTATGAAGCGGTTAAAGGTTATATTGAAGAAGTCTCTCAAACTGTAAATAATCTTCAAAATGAATTTGTTAAAACTGCTGAACAAAATGCTGATAACATAATTACGGGTATTACAGATATTTCTTCAGTTATAGATGCTTTTAGAGATGAATTTAAACAATCAGCAATGTCAGGTTTAGAAAATTCTTCCAAAATTCTTGATAGTATTGGTGAGATTTCTGATAAAATGGATTCTGTTGAACAGAACTTATCTGACAAAGCTAAAGGGAATTTTGAGAATTTAAAATCAATTCTTGATGAACTTTCGCAAAAAGTAACAGATGATATTCAAAGACAACAAGATGTGTTTGTTCAGTCTAACTTCGTTGGAGAACAGCAGAAACTTGAAACTTTGAAAAATCTGTCTGATGATGTTAAGGCTATCGAAACTGCACTTTCTTCAGATATTGAAGCCTTTAAATATTCTGTCCAAGACAATATATCAGGAATTAGAGATTATATTGCAGAAATAAATGATTCTTTATCTTCATCTCAACATGACAGTGAAGCAAAATTAAGTACAAAGCTCGAAACAATTGAAACTTTAACTCATACGTTTGAAGCTTCTGTTGCATCTGTTTATGAAGAAGTTAAAAATGTTCTTGAAAAAATAAATATACTTGACTTTACAGAACAAAGTAATGAAATTAAAGTTGAACTTTCAAATATTGTGTCTACTTCTAATTTCATTTTATCTTCAATAAATGATATAGTTACAAAGAATTCTGAAATTACTGTATTGTTTTCAAATCTTTCTTCAATTAGCGCATCCAAAGAAGATGCTGTAAAAATTCTTGAAAAATTAGAAAATTTGGAAAAACAGGATTATTCTTATGATTTAGCTCAAATATCATCTAAAATAGATGATGTTTCGGCTGCTTTCGAAACCTCTGCTAGTAATAATTATGAGGGAATTTGTGAGAAAATAGATGAAATTAATGAAAATATTTCAAAATCTGATGTAACAAATATTGTTTCTCAAAAAATAAATGATTTTGAAATGATAATTTCTTCATTGAAAGATATTATTGCAAATACTTCTGATGAAAACAAAGTTGTTCTAAACGATAAGTTAGAAAAATTTGAACAGATGTTTTCAAAAGTTATAACAGGAGAAGATTTTGAAGAGTTTAAAAAAGAGTTTTCTGAATTTATAGAAAAAATTCTAGATAATTCAAATGTTCTTCATTTTAATTCTGAAACAAATAGAGAACATATTGAAGATATTTTAGAAAAAATTAATTCTCTGGATTATTCTTCTGATTTCGAAATTATAGCCGGTAGAATAGATGAAATCCAATCATCTTTTGAAAATAATTCAAAAATGAATTATGAAAATATTATAAATGAGATTGATAATTTGAAAAATCAGCTTAGTGAAGATTTGAAAAATCGCGATAATTCAAGTGCTGAAACGTTTGAAAAATTTAATCTTGAATTGTCAAATTTGACAGAACATATTAATGCACTAAATGATTCATCTTCAAAAAATTCATTAGAAACGATAGATAGAGTATCCGGTGAACTTCATCTAATTGTTGATGAAATAAAAAATAGTATAGAAAATAATGTTAAGTTAAACTCTGAGGATATTAAGCTTTCTATTTCAGATATTATTAGTGAAATTAATATTCTTAAGGACGAATTTGTCAAGAGAAATGATGCAAATACATTTAATATTACATTCGGGATTGATAATGTAAAATCAACTTTGGATAATTTATTATCATTATTTACGTCGGCTAATGAAGAATTAAAAAATTCTCAGGCTGAAAATTCCCAAAATATTCTTGATGTAATTACAAATATTTCATCAAGTGTTGAGAATTTAAAAAATGATATGCAACAAGTATCCGAAAATTATGTTGATAGAGTTTATGATGCAGTAAATCAAGCTGCTGAAAAAATTGATGCTTTATCAGAAAATTTGTCTGGTGATATTGCAAACAATTTAAATTCTTTGAAAGGTTTGCTTGAAAAATTCGGAAATGAATTAAGGGTATATAACGATGAATTAGCCCAAAAAACAAAAGAAAATAATGATGCACAGCTTGCGGAAATAAAAACTATATCAGGAAATATATTAAGTTTCAAAGATCAGGTTAATGAAGCTGTAGAAAGTTTGAAACTTTATATAAGTGAATTAGATGAAAATGCTAATAATTCTCAAAACGTATTTGACAGCAAGCTGACAGAAAAACTACTTGATATGGAAGCTGAACTTTCTCATATTTCTGAAGAATATGAACAAAAGATGGAAATGCTCCAAGGGAAATTATCAGAATTTGTTCAGATAGTTGAAAACAGTACATCTGATACTGAGGCAAAAATAGCTTCTTCTCTAGAGGAAATTACAGATGTTAAAACTGAGATTTCAGCTTTGAGCAATGCTTTAAAATCTTCTAAAATATCGAGTGATGAAAAATTTACTGAAACTTTGTCTGTTATAGATGCAGGTATTGAAAATATTATAAATAATATAAAAACTTCGGAATCTTCACTTGTTGAAAATTTTGATGGGCTGATAAAAGATTCGTTTGTCCCTGTAGAAGAACAATTCTCAAATCTTTTGCAGGCTGTAGAAACTTTAAAACAAGATGATTTATTTGAAGAAAACAAGGCTTTGATTTCTGATTTGGAAGAAAAAATCTCCGATTTAAAACAAGAAATAGGCCTTGTAAGTACTGATATTTCTGATGCATTGCAGCACAAATCAGAAGAAATTCTAAGAGCTTTTGATCCATTGAAAACGGGGTTGGAAAGCCTTCAGGGTTTGGATTTTGGGAATTTATTAGGGGAGTTAAAGTCCCAGTTAGAAACATCATTTATGAATTTAAGTTTGGATGTTAACAATCATATTGCAACATCTTCAGGTGCTATATCAAATTTGGAAGAAGCATATCAGGAAACATTAGTAAAAATTTCTGTTATTGAAAATGCTGTATGTGGAAAAGTTCAAGATGATATTGAATCATTGAATGCTACATTAGAAAAAAGTGCTGGAGTATTTACTCATGCATTAGATGAAAAATTGGATGAATATTTGAGCGATTTGAAAGCTCATTTGGATTTATCTTCGCATAATATAAATGAACAGGCAATTACAGAAGTTTCTGAGAAACTTAATAAAATTGATGATATAAAAAAATCTATTAATGAGCAGTCAGATATCCTTTCTGAAATAGATACAAATATAAAAAAATCTGTGCAATCTTTAAACAAAAATAATGAAGAGAAAGAATTACTCAAAGATCTTTTTGCAAAGGTGGATAATCTTTCTATGTCAAATAGAACTAATGAAGTTTTAAATTCTCTTGATGTTTTAATTGAAAAAACAGACATTACAAATAAAGGGTTTGTTGAGGGTTTTAAATATAAATTTGAAAATGTTGTGCAGGCCCAGTCAAAAGCTTCAGAACTGCTTTTGGCGTTACATGAAAAAGTCGATATTTTGGCTATGGGTGATAGTGAGTCAGATTTATTGGATGAAATAGATGATATAAAAGATTTGATATTCGAACAGCGGAAATTTTTTGAAGCTTCTTCTGATGAAAAGTCTGCGGCTATCGACAAATATTTGCGTGATTTGTTGTTAAAACTTGACAGTATAGATTTAGAAAAAAGTCTTGACGGCGTGAAAGATACAATAGTTAATGCACTTGTATCTTTATTTGATCAGATATCGTTTGTTGAAGAATCTGAAGATATAAAAGACTTTGTTGAAGAAAAAACTGATGCAATAAATGAAAATTTATTGAAAGTTCAAACTCAATTACATCAAATAGCAAGTTCAAGTGATGATTTTGATTATTCTTACACTCTGCAGGATGTTGAATCAGATATCGCTAAATTGCGTTTGGCTATGAATCAAATATCTGCAGGAACAGACTTTGAAGGTTTGTCAAAAGATATTCAAAAAATTGTAGGTGCTGTAGAAGGTTTGGAAACATCGCTTACTCAAGATCAGATTGTTGATTTAAAAGGTGATATTGAAAAACTTAATGATGATATTTTAAGCATAAGTTCAAGAACTAACAAGCTATTATTGACATCGGATGAGTCATATAAGGCTTTAAATGATGGTTTAAATAATTTTAGCAGTTTAATTTACAGGTTGGAAGATCGAGTAAATGACCTTGATAAAACTCAAGTAGCAGAACGTCTTGAAAGAAAACTTGACAGTATTCATTCAATGGCTTTGACGTCTGCGAATGCTGATAAAGTTTTCCATCAGGTGATGATGTATTTGGGTGAATGGATTGATTCTACAACCGAAAATATCTCTAGTATAACCGATAAAACTTCTGAAATTTCACTGATAAAAGAACATATAGATGAATTACGTTCAATAATCCCTGAAAAATCTCAATTGTTGGATGAATTGGAATCAAGATTTGAAAAACAGGAAGAACGTCTAGATCAACTTGAAATTAAATTGGATAAAATTTTATCGACACTTGCAGAAAAAGATGATATGGTGTTAAATAGAAAAGTGGATAAAATTGAAAAAATGTTATCCAGACTTGGCAGTAATATGGAAAAGTTGACATCTTATGTTGATGAAGAATAGATTAATCTCTGATTTAAAGAAAAATTTACCCTCTGATAATGTATTAGGAACTTTGGAGGAACGCTACGCATACGCTCAGGATGCAACAAATGTCCGAAAGATTGAAAGTTTGCCTGATGCTGTAGTTTTTGTTGAGACAGTTGAAGAAGTTCAATCAGTAATCAAGATTGCAAATAAGTATAAACTCCCTGTAATATGTAGAGGTGCTGGAACCAATGTCGTTGGGGCTTGTGTGGTTCAGCATGGCGGTATAATTTTAAACTTTTCAAAAATGAATAAGATTATTGAAATAAATAAAGAGAATATGACTGCGACTGTTGAACCGGGTGTAGTTCTTGGTGAGTTACAAAAAAAAGTTGAAAAATTAGGACTTTTTTATCCGCCGGACCCTTCAAACCTTGCGGTTTCAACGATTGGTGGAAGTATTGCTCAATCTTCAGGTGGTGCAAAATCTTTTAAATACGGTACAACTAAAGATTATATTATTGATTTAAAAGTTGTTATGGCAAATGGGGAAATACTTCAAACAGGAGCCAATACGATTAAAAACGCTACAGGTTATAATTTGGGAAGTTTGTTTGTTGGATCTGAAGGTACTTTAGGTATTGTTGTTGAAGCTACTTTAAAACTTATCCCAAAGCCTGAAAGCAAAAAAGTTATAATGGCGTATTTTGATACTGTCAAAGATTCTGTATTGGCAGTGAATGCAATAATTGAACAGCAAATATTCCCTGCAACTATAGATTTTATGGATAAGAATGCAATATGTACTGTTGAAAGATTTTATCCCGCAGGACTTTTAACAGATAAAGATGCAGCTCTTGTTATTGAAATAGATGGGTTTAAATCTTCTATGAAGTATCAGGAAAAAGTTATTACTCAAATTTTAGATAAATGCAGAGCTTCTGCAATACAGGTATCTCATAATGATAAAGAGTATAAACAAATCTGGACGGCAAGAAGATCTTCGATGGGTGCTTGCGCAAAATTAAAACCTAATGTTACAACTGACGATGTTATTGTCCCTCGAGAAAATCTTGAAAAATTGGTTTTGGGAATAAGAGCAATTTGTGAAAAATATAAGCTTGATGTTTGTATGGTTGGCCATGTCGGAGATGGCAGCGTTCATCCGCAAATCCCTATAAATTATAAAGATGAAGATGAATACAAGCGTTATAAACTTGCAAAAAGTGAAATTTATGATTTAACTGCAAAGCTTGGCGGAATTTTGTCAGGAGAGCATGGAGTCGGTTCTGAAAAAAGAGCTCATATTCATAAAGTTATAAATGCAACTGCACTTGATTATATGCGTAAAATTAAAAGAATTTTTGATCCAAATAATATTTTAAATCCATATAAGATATTTTAAATTATTATTGTATAATTTCTTTATGAATACAATTGTGGCTAAGAAAATAAAACCTGAGAAAAAAGAGTTGATAAGATATTTTAAATCTTTGGGACTTGTTGTGCACACGTCTACAAAAGCTCGCGGTCATCAGGGTTTTTTCTTAAAAGGGAGAATTGATATTTCAAAAGATACAAAAGATAGCAGAGTTGTTCCGACATTGTTACATGAATTTGCCCATTATATTCATTCTAAAATAGAACCTAATATTGGTTTGACAGGTGGAAGTTTGAGTGTAATTTTTCAAACTGATAATATAGATGTGTTGAGGGATGAATTAATTAAGGTTACCAATTTTGTGGATAAAAATTCTTTATGTGTAAGGCTTTATGAACATAAAGATAGAGTTAAGCAAAAGATAAATGAGTATGACAAAATTATAAAAAATTATTACCCTAAATTCCAAAGGTCTAAAAAATTTAAAGAATTTGATAAATTTATAAAAAAGTCAAATGCTCGTTACCTTTTAAAATATGATAGGGTAAAAGTTATTGATAGAGGTTTTTTCAAGCGTAGTATAAAAATTTATACAATAGACAATATTGAGAAGGATTTTGATATGTCTCCAGCTTTTGCTGCATATATAAGGTTAAAATCTTATACAAGAAAGCAGGCAAGGATTTCAGCTAGAATAAACAAGTATAAAAAATATTATGAGAAACCTTCAGAACTTTTTGCTCGTTTGGTTGAGGGGATTTATCTCGACAGAGAATGGGTAGAAGCAATTGCGCCTAATGTTGTTAAACAATTTTATATATTGTTGAAAGAAGGTTATTATAAGGAACTAGAGAATATTGATATCTAAGCTGTTTTTAAAAATACATTTTTTAATATTTCTTTAAAGTTATTATTTTGCAAATAATATTTTAGTAACTTATCTGTGTCTATTTCTCCAATGATAAATAAACTATCTTTTTTTAATTTTCTTGAGGCCATTTCTACTGTATTTTTTATTACTTTGTCTGAAAAATATCCTAATACATTTCGGCACATTAAAACTGTATTAGATTGATCTTCCATACTTACCAAGATATCAAACATATCTGCATGATTAAAAATAACTTTTCCCCTTACATTATCGCAAACTTGATAAGTTGAATAATTAGGTTTATTAAAAAGGTCGTCAAAATTATTGTTAATTTCAAGTTTTTTGTCACTTAACATGAAATATTTGCTAAAGTCTTTGCAGTTATAGTTTATGTGTTCAATATTTTGAGGGTTAATATTTAAAAGCCCGCTTTTTGCTGCTTTTATGATTTCTTCATCTATATCATAAGCCTGTATTGGGAAAAATTTTCCCAAATTTTCTCCTTTACCTCTTTCTAAAAAAGAGATTATTTGTGAATATGCTTCTGATCCATCTGATGCTGCAAATTGAACAATATTTACTTTATCTTTATTTTTAAAATGTTCGATTAAGTATTGGGTTAGTTTTTTCCATTCAATGTCAGAACGAAAAGGGTATGTCATTGTGCCCATTTCTATTCCGTACTGAGATCTATATACTCTACCATTAGTTCCAAATGAGGGTTTTGAGGAGTAATTAGAATAGTTTATATTAGATGTCAGATAGTTGGCATAAATTTTCATATAGCAGTGAAAACTAGTAAATAAATTTTTTTGCTATATTAAAATTTAAACACGTCCGTACATATCTTCATATCTAATGATGTCTTCTTCAATCAAAGGATCCCCTTTTTGAACTTCAATAACTTCAACATCTTCTTCGTAAGGGTTTTGAAGCGAATGAATCGCTTTTAAAGGAATATCTACACTGTGCCCCGGAGATAGAATAAGTTCTTTCC
The DNA here is from genome assembly GCA_944327215.1 of Candidatus Gastranaerophilales bacterium. Taxonomy (GTDB): domain Bacteria; phylum Cyanobacteriota; class Vampirovibrionia; order Gastranaerophilales; family Gastranaerophilaceae; genus Stercorousia. The sequence goes on from CALVGY010000017.1 coordinate 19,354, forward strand.
CTTCCAGAACAACTTTTGCAGTCCCTGATAAAATCACCCAATGTTCACTTCTAAAATTGTGAGATTGTACAGATAATTTTTGTCCAGGATTTACGTGGATTAATTTAGTTAAAAATCCTTGCCCTTGAGCGATTACTGTATAAAATCCCCAAGGACGATATACTGTTTTGTGAACAAGATGAGTATCGTCATTTTGAGCTTTTAAAGTTTCAAATATATGTTTAACATCTTGAGTTCTTTCTTTTTTGCAGGCAAGTATTGCATCTTCGGTTTCTACAATTACAGTATCTTCAAGCCCAATAGTTGCAACAAGTTTTGAGGCTGCATATACAAATGAATTTTTAGAATCTTTATCTAATACATGCCCAATAAATACGTTTCCGTTTTTATCTTTGTTGCTTACATCATATATAGATTGCCAAGAACCCAAATCATTCCAGTCACTTTCAAGTTTTACCAGTGCAATTTTATCTGATTTTTCCATAATTGCATAATCTATTGAAATACTTGGCATTTTATCGAATTCAATAAATGGGATTTCATTGCTATTTGTGAAATCAAATTTTTCAGAAAGTTTTGCAATTTCAGGAGCATGCTTTGATGTTTCGTTAAAGAGAGTTGAAGCTTTAAACATAAATATTCCGCTGTTCCAGAAATATGTTCCGGCATGAAGATATTTTTTTGCTGTTTCGAAATCCGGCTTTTCAACGAATTCTTTAACCTTATATCCTTCCTCCAATTTTTCTGATGTATTAATGTAACCATAACCTGTTTCAGGGTAGTTCGGTTCAATTCCAAAGGTTACAATATAACCTTGTTCAGCTAATTTCCCCCCTTTTTTTACTGTTGATAAAAATTTTTCATTATTTTGGATTAAATGATCTGACGGAACAACAAGTATTACAGGATCAGAATTTGATTTTTGCATAATATATTTTGCAGCAAGAACAATTGCTGGAGCAGTATTTTTTGCAACAGGTTCTGCAAGTACAACGGGTTTTGGGGTCAGTTCAGAAAGTTGCATTCTCACATTTGACAGGTGTTTTGTATTTGTAATACTTATAATATTATCTTCATTAATACAAGTTTTCAGTCTATCAAAAGTTGCTTGCAAAAGACTTTTATCTGAATTAAGGTTTAACAATTGTTTTGGATAAAGTTCCCTTGATAATGGCCATAATCTGCTGCCTGAGCCCCCTGCCAATATAATTCCGTACATCTAACCCTCCTGTTTATACAAAATATTATATTATAAAATATATTGCGAACTAATAACTTACTTTTTAATGTTACGTTTCTTTATAAATTCAGGCATGCTTATTTGGATTTGGAATTTGTAATTTTAAAAATTTTCTTGAATAATAAACTTATTTTTGTTATGCTGTAATTGTAATGTTTGAGTGGGATATGAAAAAGAGAGTTATTGCAGGTGCAATTGCCGCTATTTTAGTAATAGGTGTTGTAGTATTTGCACTTGTTTATCAGCCTCCTTCAAAGACTGATGAAATATATAAATCTGCTATGCAAGATTTTAAGGATGGTAATTACCAAAACGCGTATTATCTTTTTTCAAAAATAACGTTCTTTTCTAATTTAAAACCTATTGCAATATACCACAGTGGTGAATGTGCAAAAATGCTTGGGGATGACAAATCTGAATTAAAACAATATCAGCTTTTGTTTAATAATTATCCAAAGCATAAATTGAGCTTACGAACTCGCTATTTAGCAGGCCAAAAGTTAGTTAAAAGTAATCCTCAGCTTGCAAAAAAGTATTTTGAATTTATTATTCACAACGCGCCTGATTCTGATTATGCAATAGCTTCTGAATATTACATCGGCGTTATTATGAAGAATAAGTATAAAGATGCCAAAATATTCCCGACATCAAAAAAAGATGATATCCAAAATTATTTTAGACATTATTTGAAGCAAGCACCATCCGGTGTTTTAGCTTTAGATGTTATCAATAATTGGCTTGATTTATCTGCAGAAATTTCAAAAGACGATTATTTATTGATGGCAAATTCATGCTATCTTTTCGGTGATTATGAAATGGCTCAACAGTTGCTTCAAAAGGTTGATTTGACTGAAGGGTGGGCGTTGGATGTAAAAAATTCGTTTGCATTAAAAGATTATTCAAGAGCAAAATATTTAACAGAAAACGGATTAGAAAAGCGCTCCCAATATGTTTCAGAAGATGAAATCATTGATGCTATTGATATATATAATCAGCTTTCAGAATCTAAAAACAAGTCTGTTGACAGGTTGCTTTCACTTTCGCATGGAAAGGGTAGGGATTATTTATTAAGTTTAAAATGTGGAAACACTCCTCAAGCATATAAAGGTAAATGTTATTCAGATTTATATGTAAAATATCCCCAAGGTAGATTTGCAGCTGATGCTTTATCAAATATTTTCTTCGCAAAGATAAAATCAAAAGATTATGCAGCAGCAAAAAAAATTGGCATGGACCATTTAAGAAAATATCCGAATTCAGCTTCTGCTCCTATGGTCATGTTCTGGCTTGGGAAAATAGCAGAAAAAACTAATAATTATGAAGAATATACAGGTTTTTACCGAAGCTTAATAGATAAATATCCTGATACATATTATGCATATAGAGCGTATTTACGTTTAAGCAGAGTTCAGACCCCATTGATCACAAGTTACATAGAACCTAAACCGGTTGTTTATCCATATAAATATACTCATAATAATATAATAGTTAAACTTGTTGATTTAGAAGATTATGATATTGTAAATGAACTAGCCGGTGATGATGAATTTATAAAAAGTTGGGCTTTATACAAAAAAGGCGACTATTCTCATGCTATGTTGACAGCCAGAGATGCAATGGAAAAAGTTCAGGACAAGCCTGATAAATATGATCTCAGATGGCGACTTGTGTATCCTGTTATATATTATGATTTAATTCAAAAATATGCAGATGAGACTGGAAATAATGCTCCTTTAATGCTTTCTATAGCTCGGGAAGAAAGCTACTTTGATCCTTTAGCTCAAAGTATTGCAGGAGCAAGCGGATTGATGCAGTTAATGCCTTCTACTGCGAATGAAATAAATAATAAATTTAAATTAGGCATGCTTATTCCATCATCTCTTTTTAATCCTGAGCAAAATATAAAAATAGGTAATTACTATTATGAATTTTTGAGGAACAATCTTCAAGGTCATGATATTTCATCAGTTGCTGCTTATAATGGTGGGATAGGTTCAATTCAACGATGGAAGACATCTCTTTATTATAATGATACGGATGAATTTGTTGAGCAAATTCCATATTCCGAAACTAAAAATTATGTGAAAAAAGTTTTTAGAACGTATTGGAATTATATAAGAATATATAATGGGAATAATTAGTGTAAATCTAAAATAATTTACTTATATAAATATAATGTATAAATAAAAAGAGCGGATAAACGCTCTTTTTATTTATTGATAAAGTTTAAAAGCATGCTTACATCATGTTTTTTCTGATATTTTCTTTTTGTTTATCAATTTTTTTAATTCTTTTTTCTATTGATTTGATTTGTTTATCCAAAGCTTTTCTTTCAGCTTTAACGGCTTTATATTGCGCATCAACATCTGCATATTTTGATTTATAATTAAGAAGTTCATTTCTAACATCTACTTGAGCATTATCAAGTTGAATGATAGCATTTTGCATTTTAGTATTCCCGACAGGTTGTTCTGCAGTAGTTGATGATACATTTGAAACAGGTGCTTGAATAGTATTTACTGTAGAAGAAGTTCTTACAGGAGCAACATTCCCGTAAGCAGTGTCGTCGAAGTTTAATGGTGTAAAAGCATTTCCGTCAGCGTATGCTGCAATAGAGCATGCTACAACTAGCCCAAGCGATAATACCAAATTTTTAAAAGTTTTTGTCATGACAATTTCTCCTTATTATACATATTAATATTTTTATAAATATAGAACGAGTATACCTTATTAAGGTTCAAAAAAACTCATTCAAAAAAATGAAAAACACCAGGAACAAAACTCATAAAAAGGCGTCTAAAAACATGTGTATGAGGATTTATTAATTTTTGTAAAGTGCTAAAAGTGCCTATTTTTAAGGGGTTGCAAGAAATAGGTGAAAAATAATAAAAAAAACATGAAAAGAAGTGCTTGACTTTAAAATTTCTTTTGCATAGAATAAAAGACGTGCTCTAAATTAAGTAAGAGCCCAATGAACCTTAAAAATATCATATAAAGTTAAGAAATTTAAAGATTTAAAAAAATCACTTGACAAAAAAAATTGATGATATAAGATAAAAAATGCAGATGACACTAGCAATTATAATAAATGCATCTGATATAAACATAAAAGTAAGTACACCCCAATCAAAACAGATTGTGCCTGCAAGTACAGGGCTTATCAAATAAGCGGTCGAAACAACTTGTACTTTGACAACAGAATAGCTGAAACAAACAATACTTTGTTAATTCTAAAAACAAAATGATAAGGACACGTTAAGCGTAACGCTTAGCGATAAGTAATGAGCTAGAAACTGTTTCTTCGGAAACAGATACTAATAACTTTCTGACAATGGAGAGTTTGATCCTGGCTCAGGACGAACGCTGGCGGCGTGCCTCATACATGCAAGTCGAACGAGAATCTCTAGCTTGCTAGAGAGGAAAGTGGCGGACGGGTGAGTAATATGTAGAGAATCTGCCCTTGAGTGGGGGACAACAGAGGGAAACTTCTGCTAATACCCCATATGAGCTTGGTTGCAATACTAATCTTGAAAACTCCGGTGCTCAAGGATGAGTCTGCATCTGATTAGCTAGTTGGTGGTGTAATGGACTACCAAGGCGACGATCAGTAGCTGGTTTGAGA
>CALVGY010000018.1 GCA_944327215.1 Candidatus Gastranaerophilales bacterium
TTGAAAGTTCTTGAGCCAATCTTCTTGTAACTTTTTTCAATTTGTTAATTGTTTCAACCATGTGAACTGGAATACGAATTGTTCTGGCCTGATCTGCAATAGCTCTTGTAATTGCTTGTCTAATCCACCAAGTTGCATAAGTTGAAAATTTGAAACCTCTTTCGTGATCAAATTTTTCAGCAGCACGGATAAGACCTAAATTACCTTCTTGAATCAAGTCTAAGAATAACATTCCGCGCCCAACGTATTTTTTAGCAATACTTACAACCAAACGAAGATTTGCTTGAACAAGTTTTCTTTTAGCAATAGCACCAGGTGTGCCACCTTCTAAAATTTTTCTTGCAAGTTCAATTTCTTCATTTGCTGATAAAAGTTTTATTCTTCCAATTTCTCTTAAATATAATCTTACAGGATCATCAACAGCAACTCCTTTTGGAACTTCCAAATCAGAATCAGATCCTTCTTCATTATTATTTGTCATATAGATATCTTCAAGATTGATTTTCTTTCCGATTTTTTCAGTAACGATATCTTCAATATTATCTGTACTGATATCCATATTCATGTAACTTACGCTATCTGCATCAGCTGAAAGAGATGGATTATCATTGATGTCATTTAAATCAATGTTATCTTCGTCCATAATGCTGACAATAGAGGAGTTAGATTGTCTTTTTTTACTCATTCATTTTCTCCAATTTTAATCTGTTATTTATCTTATCTCTAAGCTGCATTTGAATTTTTAGGGCTTCAGTGTCATTATCATTTGCGCTTTTATATAAATTCCTGATTTGTTCCTGTTCTTTGCGTTTTTGGCATTCATTAATTTTGTTTATGTTTTCTCTGATTGCCATTGCAAAATCTTTATCATCAAGATTTTGAAAGGTTTCGGAAGTCGTTATCAAATCGGTTATAATCCTTTGGGCTTCCGGATCTTCGACGAACGCTGTATACAGCTGTTCAATCAATTCTTTCACATTATTTACGGTACATGTTAATTTGTCAATTGTTGATTTTACATTTATTAACGTTTGGTCCGTAAATGGGGTATCACCTATCATTTGCTTGATTTCTTCAAATGAAAAATGATTGTCGGTTACAAGAAAAACGCTCAATAAATTTTTTTGCGCTTTTTCTGAAATTGGTATATTTTTCTTAACAATTTTTTCTATGCTTGAATTCTTGTCCCTCTCAAAGCTTTGAGATTTCTTGATTTCGCGCATTAATGCATTTTCATCAATGTTCAATGTGTTGGCAATCATTCTTACATATTCTGATTGTATAATTTCATTTTTTATTTCTTTTAAAAGCGGTATAATTTCTTTAATTGTTTTTGTCTTTTCTATCGGGGTTTTTGGTTTTTCTTTTAATATATTATTTATTTGAAAATCCAGCAAAAGCGGAGCGTGGGCCATATATTCTTTGTAGCTTTCTGCGCCGACCGAGCGAATAAATTCATCAGGGTCTTTACCTTCTGGCGGAGCAATTACTCTTATTTCGCAGGAATATTTGTCATCTGTTGTTGAAATATAGCTTTCATCAAATTGTTTTATGTTACCGAGTCCTGTGAAAGCTTCTTTAATCAATTCTGCATTTCGGTTTGTCGCTTTTTGCCCTGCAGAATCTGTGTCAAATGACAGATAAATTCTTCTGGACGGTGTGTAGCGTGAAAGCAATTTTACATGGTCTGCGGTTAAAGATGTTCCGCAAGATGCAACGGCATTTTCAATCCCGTGGGCTTGAGCAGATATTACATCAAAGTAGCCTTCCATTAAAATTACGCTATCTTCTCTTTTTATAGCTTCTTTTGCTGTATAAAGTCCAAACAATAATTTGCTTTTATTATAAATTAAAGAATCTGATGAATTCAAATATTTTGGCTGCTGGTCTTTTTCAATTGCTCGTGCTCCAAATGCAACAAATTCTCCAAATTCATTTTGAATAGGAATAATAACACGATTTCTAAACCTGTCTATATAATCACCTTCACGGGTTTTAATAATCAAACCGGCTTTTTCAAGAACTTCATCAGAAAATTCATCTTTAAACTTTCTATAAAAAGTTTCATAAGTTTTTGGTGCAAGTCCGAGATTATATTTTTCGATTATGTCTTTTGTAATTCCTCTGCCTGAAAGATAATCAAGAACGTTTGAAGTTTCGGGTGTTTTATCTTTTAAAAGTCTCAGGTTATAAAATTCTGCCGCTTTAGAACAAGCCTTAATCATAGCTTCTTTCAAGCTTTTTGATTCAGGTCTTTTGAAATTTTTTGGCATTTCAAGCCCGAATTTTTCTGCGAGTTCTCTAACGACTTCAATAAACTCTTTGTTTTGAGTTTTCATAATAAAGGTCAAAGCATCTCCGCCTGCTCCGCAGCCAAAACACTTAAAAAATCCCAAATTTGGGTTAACAGAAAAAGATGGGGTTTTTTCTTTATGGAAAGGACAGCATCCCCAATAGTGGCTTCCGCTTTTTTTTAATATAACCTCTTGGGATACAACATCAACTATGTCCAGTCTGTCTTTTATTTGGGTAACTAATTCTTCTATAGTATCTGCCATAATAAAAGTTTAGCATTAACAAAAAATTTTATCAAAAATATACCTATAAGGGTAATTGATAAAAAAGGTTTTACAATTATTATTCATGTTGTAATGAGGAATTTATTACCTACTCAAAAGAGTCAAGATATTGTTTTTGTAGATGATGTAAGAGAGCTTAAAGGAATAAAGGGTCTTTCAAATAAAAGACTTTGTATAATAAAAACTGATTTTAAAGATATTAATAAAATAAAAAAAGTTTGTAAAACTTACCCCAATTTAGAAATATGGTTAGCCTGTAATCAGGTTTCAAGAGAAAATATTATGACCGCGAATATGTGCGGAATTAAAAATGTTGTAGAATATCCGCTTCATCAAGAATTAATTGATGAATTGTTTCACGATAACACGGATAATAAAACGGAAAAAGTTTCTGCTGAACAGGATAAATTTAAATATAAAGCAATAAAAGGTTTAAAAGTAATGATTGTTGACGACAATCCTTTGAATACAGAGCTTTTGGAAGAAACGCTAAAAGATTTGGAATTAAGGTTATTTGTCTTTCAAAAACCAAAAGAAGCGGCAAAATTTGTTGAAACGGAAAAAATAGATTTATTTCTTCTTGATATTATGATGCCTGATATGTCAGGGTTTGAACTCGCTCAAATTATTCAAAAAACAAAATTAAATGCAAATACTCCAATGATTTTTATATCTGCATTATCTGATAGAGAATATAAAGTAAAAAGTTTTGATTTAGGTTCTTGTGCATATATTGAAAAACCTTTTGATGTCAAAGTTGTAAGGTCTCAAATATATAGTCTTTTAAAAATTCGCAGTGATTTTGAAAAACAATCAAAATCAAAAGATTCTTATTTAGCAATGGTAATCCACGATTTGAAAGGTCCAATGCAGGCCGAATTGTCAGCATTAAAATTAATGACGGGATTGTACGGGGAAAATTTGAATGATGATCAAAAAGAAATTCTAACAGATGTTATAAATTCGACAAAATACTTGCAAAATCTTGTTGCGAATATTTTGGAAAAATATAAAGGTGATAATGGCAGAGTCGTTATAACAAAATCTTATAATTCATTTAAAAGCCTTGTCAGTGAATGTTGTGATGATGTTAAATATATTGCGCCCGAAAAAAATTTGCTTATAAACGTTTCTTACAAATCCAAAATAGATAAATTATATTTTGATTACGATGAAATAAAACGAGTTATACATAATATTTTGACAAACGGAATAAAATACAGTTTTAAAAACAAAGAAATAAGCGTAAATATCAATGATGACGGGCAAAATATAATATTTTCAGCAACAAATAGGGGTTTGGGATTGGATATGCAAAAAGTGGGGAATGTTTTCGACAAATTTACAACATATTGTGAAGAACAAAAAAGTGTAAATGCAGGTTTGGGGTTATATATTTCCAAGCAAATAATTGATGCCCACGGCGGAACAATTAGTTTTACAAGTGTTCCTAATGAGACAACAACAGTTACATTTACTCTGCCTGTAAATCAAAAGGCTTGATGTTCAATGTTTTTTTCATATAATAAAAATTATGAAGTATAGAGATAATGTAAGAAATTTTTGTATTATTGCCCACATTGACCACGGCAACTCCACACTTGCAGATCGTTTGCTTGAAAAAACAGGCACTGTTGCTCAGCGTGATATGCAAAATCAGATTATGGATTCCATGGATATTGAACGCGAACGCGGAATTACTATCAAATTAAATTCTGCCAGAATGAACTACAGTGCTAAAGATGGTAAAAATTATGAATTGAATTTGATTGATACTCCGGGGCACGTTGATTTTTCTTACGAAGTTTCAAGGTCATTAGCCGCTTGTGAAGGTGCATTGCTGATTGTCGATGCAACACAAGGAGTTGAAGCTCAGACTTTGGCAAATGTTTACCTTGCAATAGAACAAAATTTGGAAATTATACCTGTTATAAACAAAATAGATTTACCATCAGCTGATGTTGATCGTGTCAAAGAAGAAATAGAAGAAGTTTTAGGAATTGATGCATCTTTGGCAATCCCTGTTAGTGCAAAGGCAGGAATTGGGATTGATGAGGTTTTGGAAGCTATCGTTGATTTAATACCTCCGCCTGTTGATAATTCCGACAAACCTTTAAGAGCTCTTGTTTTTGACAGTGCTTATGACCAATATTTAGGGACTTTGTGCTTCTTTAAAATAATGGACGGCAAAATAAGACTTGGTGAAAAAGTTAAATTTATGGCGTCAGGTAAAGAATATGAAGTTATTGAACTTGGGTATCAGACACCAACAAGAGTGCAGGTAAATGAGCTTGTTTGCGGTGATGTAGGATATTTTGCCGGTTCAATAAAAGAATTGACAAGGTTTGTGGGTGATACCTTAACATCAGTTGAAAACCCTGCTAAAGAAGCATTGCCAGGGTATAAAGAAGCTTTGCCAATGGTATTTTCAGGGCTTTATCCCGTTGACAATGAGGATTATGCAGATTTAAAAGAAGCTCTTGAAAAATTAAAATTGAATGACAGCAGTATTACTTTTGAACCAGAAACTTCAAGTGCTTTAGGTTTTGGTTTCCGTTGCGGTTTTTTAGGGATGCTGCATATGGAAATTGCTCAGGAAAGATTAGAGCGTGAATATGGACTTTCTCTTGTAACAACAGCACCTTCTGTTGTTTATAAAGTTCATACAACAAACGGCGAAGTTGTAGAAATCGACAACCCTGCAAATCTTCCGCCTGCTCAATACAGAGAATATATTGAAGAACCTTATGTAAAAGTTCAAATTATTGCCCCGAATGATTATGTCGGAACTCTAATGGATTTGGCTCAAACAAAGCGTGGTATATTTATTAATATGTCTTATATTGACAAAGTCCGTGCATCTTTGGAGTACGAAATTCCTTTGAGTGAAGTTATTACAGATTTTTATGATCAGTTGAAATCACGTACAAAAGGTTATGCAAGTATGGATTATGAATTCAAGGATTACAAACGTTCCAAACTTGTAAAACTTGATATTATGCTAGCAGGCGAAGTTGTTGATGCCTTATCTGTAATTTGTCATGAAGACAGTGCGTTTTATATAGGTCAGAAGTTAACCGCAAAATTGAAAGATATAATTCCTCGTCAACTGTTCGAAGTTCCTGTTCAGGCAGCAGTAGGCGGTAGAGTAATTGCAAGAACAAATATAAAAGCTATGCGAAAAAATGTTCTTGATAAATGTTACGGCGGAGACATTTCTCGTAAGCGAAAACTACTGGAAAAGCAGAAAAAAGGTAAAAAACGAATGAAATCAATCGGTAGAGTTGAAGTCCCTCAGGAAGCATTTATGGCAGTTCTGAGTCTTGATGAGGAATAATTCCTTTGTCCCGAGCTTTCATTGCAGCTTCTGTTTTGTTTTTTACTCCGAATTTTTTATAAATATGAGTCAGGTGTGCTTTCACCGTATATTTTGTAATACACAGTATCTCCCCGATAACTTCATTACTTTTACCTAATGTCATTTCGCGCAATACATCAATTTCACGCGGAGTTAATCCGAGCTTCTTCTTTTTCATAAATCTCTTTCTTCTTTACTTTGTTTTAAACAGACTATTTCTTATTACAATATTAGCAAAATGCTTGAATAAAGCTATTAGCCAAAGGTCTACATTTATACGCCCCCCTCAAAATCAACTCACATAAGGGTTTTAAAACTTTGTAACAAATTGTTAATATTTGTGTAAAAAATATATATTATTTGCGCAATTTTTAAATACAAAAATACTTTATATAAATATGGAAATCATTTAAAGGAATTTTAAGAGAACCGAGTATTGTAATTCAATTAAAATTAATTAAATAGATTAAGAGAATGTGAGTAAAATAACGGAGAATAGGAAATGACAAAAGTTAACGGAAATGACGGTATGAGTAATTTTTATTACAGATTAAATCCATTCAACACCTCAAAAACAGACAAATCTGCAAAAACAGAACAAGCAGCTCCTGCACAAAATACAGAAGCAGCGTCAACAACTTTTGATTTTAGTATCGGATCAAAACAAACAGCAAATCAAATTAGAGGTTTAGAAGTTGAAGGAGCCGGAAAAATTCCTGCAGCTGATCAAAAAGATTTAGATAAACTTGCTGAATTAGCTGGCATTAAGAGTATTTCAGTTCCACAAACTGTTTATGGCAGAATAGATAAAACAGTTGCTGGTTTTGGAAACGTAATGGATGAAATAACAGCAGAAAATAATACACAAAAGTTATTTGCATCTGAAGGTTTCCAAACATTAAATGATATATTTGGAATTGCATAACAAAAAAACAAAATCAGTTATTTTACTCACAAGTTTGGTGGTCGGTTAAATTTTAACCGGCCACTTTGTTTGTAAAGTTTTCTTAATAAATGAAGAAAAATATTAAAGATTTATATTCTGACTGCCGATAAATAATATGTGAGTAAAATATGGAGAAGTGGAAATGTCAGAAAAAATTACAGGAAACAAACAACAAGATTTAACAGCTTTGAAAGCTTATTATGAAGCTTTAAGAGCATCAAGAACTGAAAAAAAACAGGTAGAAGAAGTTAAAGCCAACACTAAACAGGCTGAAACAAAAGAGTTAGGTGAAAAATTATTAGAACAACCTTATGCAAAAATTAATTTTGTATCATCTCAAGGAGTTGTATCAAAAGAAGATTCTGCAGATTTAGCTCAGCTTTTTGCAATGGCAGGTTTGACAAAAACTCGTATGCCTTCAAAAGCTGTTTATGAAAGAATTAATTCTTCTGTCGCTCAAGTATCAAAAGTTATGAATGATATTGAAACAGAAGATCATATTGAAGAATTATTCAATTCTCCGGCATTTCAAACACTAGATAACATTTTCTTCTCATAATTTGTCTTACACATCTTATAATATATATTTACTCACACACACATTTTAGCAAAACACATTTTTTAAAAAGACCGCTAAACGGTCTTTTTTTATATATAATTTTATCTTCCATTGACTACTTTACAACGGTTATTGTCCTGTGTACTATATGCTTATGCTGGACTTATTTATAACAGGGGTTGACGAATATTCTGATAAAATTTTTGTGACAGCCGGCTTGGGGGCTACAATGCAGTCACTTGGGTATTCTACAGGAGTTTACAAGCCTGTTGATGTTGGTGCGGTTGTAAAAAACGGTTTTATTCAATCAAATGATCTTGCATTTATAAAGTTTAGTGATCCGTATATAAAAACATATTTTTCTTATCTGTTTAAAAATAAATCTGCTCCGATTATTGCTGCAGCTGCAGAGCAAACTGTTATAGAAAAAAATGTTATTTTAAGTGATTTTCAAAAAATTCAAGATGTAAACGAGTGTTTGCTTGTAGATGGCGGATATGGCCTTGCGTCTCCGTTAAGTAAAAATTTTTTGGAAGAAGATATGGTAAAAATGCTTGACTTACCTTTATTGCTAGTTGTTTGTGCAAAAGCTGAAAATATTAACAATATACTTCTTACAATTAATCATGCTTCAGAAATCGGAATTAATTTACGTGGGGTAATTTTGAGTAATTATCCTCAAAATTGCGAAGATTTTAACATAAAATTTATGTCTCGTTTAATAGAAGAATATACAACAACAAAGGTTTTAGGTATTTTACCTGAGTTTGAAAAGAATTTAAATCCAAACGATTTGATAACAGAAATTTTAAACGGTGTTGATGTTGAAGGTGTTTTTAATCTGCGAATTGCAAAGTTGCAAGTATAAGAGTTAATATAAAGAAATGTAAAAATATATACTTTTTATATAAAAGGAAGTCAATTTTTTAAAGACTTACTTTTTTATAAATATAGAGGTATAATAATTTTATGGATAAGAGAGATTTAACGGTAATCGAAAATAAAACAATGACGGACGAAAAACAGTCTGAAAAAACTGTTTCTCATCAGACAAATCCGATTGCCAAAAAGTTTGTCGAATTCCATAAAGAAAATATGTCAAAATTCAGTGTGAAAGATTTGTTTAAAAAATAATGTATCAGATTAAAAATCAAATTTATCTTGATATGACAAAAACACAGAAATCTGCTCTGTGTAATTTTTTGCGTGCATTGGTGAAAAAATCTCCACAAATGAATGTAAATGATATTTTGGATAAATTTCTTGATGATGAAAAATATTATCTGGAAATTAATAATCCGCATTTTGAATTTTTAGAAAATTACCTAGATGATGAAAAGTTTTTACAAGAAACTCTTTTGTATTTAAAAGAGTGTCGAAAATATTATGATTACAAGAAAAAACAAGAACCGATAATTCAAGCTCAAAAAGAGTTTGAAAAGAAAAAACGTGCATTTTTGCGTGAAGTTAAAATGTCAAAAGAACAGCCGACTAAAAAACAGCTTTATTATTATGATCGTTTATGTAAAAAATATAATATAGAAAAAAAAGAATTAACATCTAAATTGATGGCTCGTGATGAAATAGACAAAATATTGAAAGAACACGATTGCCGCGAAATTTATGAACAATAAAAAGTGGTTTAAATTTATGAGTATTCAAGAAATTGTAAAAATATTGACTGACAGCGGAATAGAACCTAATGAGGCAAATGTGGAAGTGAAAATGCTTCTTGAACATTTTGCAAATTATGGAGTAAGAGATATTGTAATGGGTAATAAACTTACCGCTGAAAAACTTGAATTGGTCAATGAAAAGGCAGAACTAAGGGCAAAAACAAGACAGCCGATACAGCATATTATTGGTTTTGCAAACTTTATGGGCGAAGATTTTATTGTAAATCCGTCTGTTTTAATCCCTCGTGATGAAACAGAATTTTTAGTCAGAAAAGCTGTAGATATCATAAATAAAAATAATTATAAAATGGCACTGGATGTTGGAACAGGTTCCGGCTGTATTGCCTGTATGGTTGCAAAATTGACAGATTGCCAAATTATTGGACTTGATATTTCATCAGATGCACTAAATACTGCACTTGATAATGCTTCAAGATTAAATTTGTTTAACAAAGCAATTTTTAGAAAGTCAGATGTCTTTTCTAACGTAAAACCCGGTGAAACTTTTGATATTATTGTATCAAACCCGCCTTATATTCCGCCAAGTGAAAAAGAAAATATTCAAACAGAAGTTAAATTTGATCCTGAACAAGCTCTTTTCACAAAAGATGAAAAGGGTTTAGAGTTTTATCAAAAAATTAGTGAAGGTGCTCCAAAAATATTAAACCAAGGCGGATATTTATTATTTGAACTTGGTATAGGACAATCTCAAGATGTCAAAAACATTATGGAGAAAAACGGTTTTAAAAATATTGAAATAATAAAAGACCTTGCAGGTATAGACAGAGTAATATCTGGGAATTTGTAATTTTATATTTTGAGATTTTGAAACAAGTTCAAAATGACGAGGAGCTTTTGCTTAGCAGAGTTTTAGAATATCTACGCACGTAGTGCAAAAAAATGCCGGAAATAGTGAGGATTTCCGGCCATTACTTTAAATTTTTGTTTAAAGTAAAGAGGTGATGATTATATGTGATTTTAGTTTACATAAATTTAATTTACATAGTCATAAGGTTTGCTTCCTGTTGCTTTATACAAACTGATTGCATCTGTCATGCATTCAACTTTTTGTTGTGCAACAAGTTTTTCTATTGTAAGAAGATTTTCTTGATATTGAATTAAATCTAATTTAGAAATAGTTCCTTGATTGAATTTGTCTTCATTATATTTATAATCAGCTTTTTCTAAATTATATTGATGTTCTGTTTGAAGCATTTTATCTTTATCAAGTTTAGATGCAACTAAGGCATCGTTTACTTCTTGAATAGCGGTTAAATTAGTTTTGTAATAGTTTTGCAAAACTCTTTCATAAGTAGCTTTTTTCAATTTTAAGTTAGCTATTAACGATCCCCCTTGGAACAAAGGTGCCATAATCCCACCGGCAAGTCCAAACAACATATTTTTTGTAGTGAACAAACTTCCGATATCTCCGGCATTAAAAATAGCTCCACCAAGAATATTTATCGAAGGTAAAAATTCTTTTCTAGCTACTTTAACATCAATACCAGCTTTTTCAACCATCAATTCAGCCTTCATATAATCTGGTCTGTGTGTGATAATTTCAGACGGGATTTGAGAAGGAACTGCGATTTTATAATTTATGCTATCAAGAGAATTTCTTTTTAAAGAATTCGCATTTTCAGGGCTTTCTCCAATTAATACGCTAAGTTGATGAAGCATTTGTTCACGATTTTTCTTTAATTCAATAAGTTCAGTTTGTCCTTGGACAAGTGCTTTGTTAGCTTTAACCGTGTCAGCAGTAGAAGTTAAACCTTCTTTGTTGCTTGCAAGCATCAAATCATAAATTTCTTGTCTTATTTTTACAATTTGTTCTTGCAAATCAATCATTTTGTCTAAATTCATTACGTTGAAATAAGTTGAACCGACAGCAGAAACAACAGATATGTATGCTGCACGTTCATCAAGTTTTGAACCTTCATATAGTTTTTTTACAGATTTTGTTTTGTTATGGTTTTTTAAGAAAATATCAGCTTCATACTGAACAATAATCGGTAACCCAAAACTCATATCAGTATTTGTTAATCCCGGTGCTTTATACCAAGCAGGTCCAAATCCGCCTGTTGCAGAAGGTAATTCTTTTGCAAACTGCATTTTTACATTTTGATAATATTCTTCAACATTTATTGTTGCCATTTTTAAATCATAATTATTTAAAACAGCTTTTTGTATGTAACTGTTAAGAATATCATCATTAAAATTATTCCACCAATTCATATTGATATATGCAAACTTATAATCATCAGAAGTTTGTTGTTTTTTATTTTTGCTAACCATGCTTTTAAATTGTTTTGGGGTAGCAGTTGATGCCTGCTGATTTTCTAAAGCAAAAACAGGCATGGTATTTATACTTAAAAAGCTGGCTAATAATGCTATAGATATAACCTTTTTCACTTGTTTTAAATTCCTCACTTTTAACTCTTGCATTTTTTACAATGATATGTTAGCATAATATTGTTGTAAATGCAACATATTTTTTTTACAACATAATACACAAATAATAAAACAGATTATAATTAAGAATATAAGATATGAAAAATTGTAATAAAGTACATTATACAGACAGTATATATTATGAAATAGAACAGACTTCGAGGTTAATGAAAAAGGTTGTTGTTCAATTATTCACAAGGTTGGCAATAGATATAACTATGGATGAGTATGCAGCACTTGATACTGTATCTGTTAATGCAGGAATATGTCAGAGAGATCTTGCTAAACTTATATTAAAAGACAGGGCAAATACGGGAAGAATTTTGGATTCGCTGGAACAAAAAGGATTTATTACACGATTTATTGATACAAAAAACAACAGACTTGTTAAAAAGATGGGAATTACAGAAAGCGGATTAAAAGAACTTAACATGATTGATTCAAAAATAGAAAGTTATCTTAAAAGTCTAACAAAAAAAATTGCACCCGAAGATGTTGAGAGAGTGCAGGAAACCATTAAATTTTATAGACTTGAATTGGAAAAAGTAGTACAGATAAATATATAATTTAATAAGAGGTAGAAAATGGAAGAACAAAATACAAACATTGAAGAACAGGATGTTCAACAGGAAGAAGGTAAAAAAGAGCACAAACCGTTTAAAAGGTATATTGCAGGAGCTGCAATAGTTTTGTTACTTATCGGCGGTGCTTATTTTATACATGATCTGTTGATGTATCAATCAACAGACGATGCTTATGTGGAAACTACAACCGTTCAGGTTGCGCCGAGGGTAAGCGGCCAGATTATTGAATCTTATGTAACTGATAACCAGAAGGTAAAAGAAGGAGATCTGGTTGCAAAAATAGATCCTGCAGATTACGAAATTGCTCTGGCTCAGGCAGAAGCAAAATATCAAAGAATTTTATTAGATCAAAAGAATGCAAAAGCAAATTTCAAAGCAATGCAAACAAATATAGATGTTGCCAAAAAAGATTTGGACAGATATACAAACCTTTATGAAAAAGGAGCAGTATCAAAACAAACTCTTGATGCCGCTCAAGCAAAATATGATTCTGCTCAGGCAAACTTAACCCAAGCTGAACAATCTTTGTTGTCACAAGGCGGTGGAAAAGTTGCGGATGCTGATTTAAAAGAGGTTAAAGCTTTAAGAGACAAGGCAAAATTAAATCTGGGTTATACAAATATTTATGCGCCTCAAACAGGTACAGTATCATCAAGACGTGTTGAAAAAGGTATGTACGTAAATGTTGGAGCACCTTTATTTGTAATCGTTCCTGAAAATGTTTGGGTTGTTGCAAACTTTAAAGAAAACCAGCTTCGTCATATGAAGCCGGGTCAGCCTGTTGATATTAAAATTGACACATACCCTGATCATGTATTTAAAGGTAAAGTTGACAGTATTCAAAGAGCATCAGGTGCAAAATCAAGTTTGTTCCCACCTGAAAACGCAGTTGGTTCTTTCGTAAAAATTGTACAAAGAATTCCTGTAAAAATTGTGTTTACAAATGCTCAGGATTTGCGTGATTATAATGTTATTCCTGGAATGTCAGTAGTTCCAAAAGTTAGAGTTAAATAGATAAGTTATTTATAAAAATATAAAGGGTGAAAAAAGTTTATTTACTTTAATTCACCCTTTATTTAAAAAGGATTTACAATGTCAGATAATACCAATGTTACAGTTCAAGAAGAGTGGGTACCTAAAAACAATCCGTGGTTAATAATTATGCCTGTAATGCTTGCAACATTTATGTATGCTCTGGATGAAACAGTTGCAAACGTAGCTTTGCCTCATATTGCAGGTTCATTTTCTGTTAGCAACCAGGAATCTATTTGGGTTTTAACCAGCTATTTGATGGCAAGCAGTATTGTAATTCCGATGATTGATTTTTTCTGTAAATTACTCGGACGTAAAAATTTATTTATGGTCGGGGTGTTTGTATTTACAATAGCTTCATTTTTGTGCGGTGTTTCAAATTCAATCGGGATGATAGTAATTGCTCGTGCAATGCAGGGTTTTGGCGGTGGTTGTTTGATGCCTATGGCTCAGGCAATTACTATGGAATGCTTTAAAGGAGAAGCAAGAAATAAGGCAATGGCTGTATTTGGGTTGGTTGTTGTTGTTGCTCCTATTTTAGGGCCTGTAATGGGCGGGTATATTACAGAAAATTGGTCTTGGCCTTATATATTCTTTATCAATGTTCCGTTTGGATTTTTCTGTATTGCGCTTGCAAAGAAATTTTTAGAAGATCCTCCGTATGCAAAAAAACAAAAAAATGTACATTTAGATAAATTTGGTTTTTTATGGCTTTGTGTATGGCTTGTACCTTTGCAGATAGTTTTTGATAAAGGTAATGATGCAGATTGGTTTAATGCTCCTTGGATTTGCTGGTTGTCTGCTATTGCAGCTTTGGGATGTATTTGCTTTTTCTATACTCAAGTTAAAGGTAAAAATCCACTTGTTAAATTAGATGTTTTAAAAGATGTAAATTTCTTTTTTGGCACTGCAATGTTAATTTTATTGAACGGAGTATTATTAGCATCATTAGCTATATTACCTCAATTATTGCAAAATATGATGGGGTATGATGCATTTACCAGCGGACTTGCTATAATGCCTAGAGGTGTAGGTGCATTTACTGCGCTTGCTATATTTGGCGGATTGGGCGGAAGATTGAGTTACAAAACTTATGGAATTCTTGGATTATTTTGTATGGGGCTTGGCGGATGGATACTCGGAAGTTTAAATTTGGAAATAAGTATGATGAATATTGTAATTCCAAATATTGTATTCGGCTTGGGTCTTGTATGGACGATGATGCCTATTACGACTTTATCTTGTATAACTTTAAGAAACGATCAAATGACAAATGCATCAGGTTTTCAAAACCTTTTAAAAACAATTGGCGGTGCGATAGGTACATCTCTTGTTGCAACAATGATTTCAAGATTATCTCAAGTTCACCAAAACGGGCTTGTAAAATCTTTGCACGATACAAATACTATTTTTGCAGACAGATTAAGTTCTTATGCCGGATCATTTATTCATCAGGCAGGAGATATGATGAATGCTACGTATATGGCCGGTAAAATGCTTTATAATCAACTTATTCAGCAATCAACTTTGTGTGCATATATGACAACTTTTAAAATTTTTGCAATAGCCTGTTTTATTTTAATTCCGTTTATGTTTTTATTAAAAAGTGAAAGAAAAGCAAAAATAAATTAAAATGTATTTGTAAAGCTTTTTAGATTTTATAAAAAAGGAATAATAATGCCCTCAACTACACAAACAGCTCAGGAATGGAAACCATCTATAAATCCTTGGATTATGGTAATACCTGTAATGCTTTCGGTATTTATTTACGTACTAGACGGTACAATCGGTAACGTTGCGCTTCCATATATGGCAGGAAGTTTTTCTGCGACAAGAGATGAATCAATGTGGATTTTGACAAGTTATTTGATTGCAGCCGGTATTGTAATTCCTGCAGTTGACTTTTTCAGTAAGGTGTTTGGGCGCAAAAACTTTTTTATCATAAGTATAATGATGTTTACAATAGCTTCAATGCTTTGCGGATTAGCAAAAAATATTGAATTTATGATTTTTGCACGTGTTTTGCAAGGTTTTGGCGGTGGCGGAATTTTGCCTATATCTCAAGCTATTATGATTGAAAGTTTTCCAAAGGAACAGCGTGGGCTTGCAATGTCTGTGTTTGGTATGGGTGTAATTTTGGCTCCTATTATCGGACCTGTATTAGGCGGTTGGATTACTGATAACTGGACGTGGCCTTGGATATTTTTTATTAATGTTCCGTTTGGTTGTACGGCAGCGCTTTTGAGTCACAAATTGGTTGAGGATCCGCCTTACGCTAAAAGACAAAAAAATGTAAAAATAGATGTCAGAGGGTTTATTTACCTTACAATTTGGCTTGTTACTCTGCAAACGGTTTTGGACAAGGGTAATAATGACGATTGGTTTGGCGCAGTATGGATTAGATGGACGTTTAGTATTTCTGTTATTGCGTGTATCTTATTTTTCCATTCTCAATTGACAAATAAACATTCACTTATTGACTTATCTGTATTTAAGGATAAAAATTTCTCGGCAGGAACCATTATTCAGGTCGTAATTCAAGCTGTTTTGTATGCTTCACTTGTAATTTTGCCTCAATTTTTACAGAGTATGATGGGTTATACTGCATTTTTAAGCGGGGCAACAATGATGCCGAGAGGTTTTGGAAGTATGCTTGCAATGTGTATGACTGCTACTCTTTCAAATAAAATTGATAATAGATTTCTTGTAATGGCAGGTTTAAGTTTGATTGGCGGTTCGACTTTGGTTTTCGGAACGTTAAATTTACAAATTTCCAATATGAATATTGCAATTCCAAACTTCTTTATGGGAATGGGTATGGGACTTGCAATGGTTCCGATTATGAATTTGTCTGTTGATACTTTAAAAAATGAACAAATGACAAATGCAACCGGTATTCAAAATTTGTTGAAAAACATCGGAAGTGCTGTTGGTACATCTCTTGTTGCAACAATGTTAACAAGGTTTGCGCAGGTGCATCAATATATGATGGTTGGAAAAACAAGTGAACTTAATCCGGCATTTATTGAACGTGTACAATCAACGGCAGGTGCTTTGGCAGGGTATGCAGAGCAAAGTGTTGCTCAATATATGGCACAGTATTCTATGTACGGACAACTTGTAAAACAATCAAATTTATGGGCATTTATTGATTCATTCAGAGTATTCGGAGCCTTAACTCTTGCTGTTATTCCGCTTTTGTTATTGATGAAAAAAGTTAAAAAGAATAATCAATAATTAATCTTATTTGATATGTAATAAAATTATCAAAGTTAATATAGTCCCAAGTGAGATTAAACATGTTATACCAACTATAATCCAATATAGTGAAAAAGTTTTTTTATTTGATTTGCAAACCATAACTGAAGATTGTTTTTTTATTTTTTTATGTGGTTTTGTTGATTTTTTTACATCTGTTTTGCGTGATTTTTGGGTGGAGGTTTTAGGTGTCGATTTTTTAGGCATTTCCATTTGTTCTTTTGCTTGAGTATAACGTTCGGCAAGTGATTTGTTTTTTGTACCTGTCAGCATTAGTTCTGTGTCATATTGAAGTTTTAGAATATCTTGACTTTTCCCTTTATAATAAACGCAATAGTTAATAGCAATTTCAAAAGCTCGTTTTATGCATTCTAAAGCTTCAATACCGTCTTTTTTTACGGAAGATGAATGAACCGCTGAATTTCCATGTTTTTTTAGAAAGTATAAATCTGTTATGAATTCTTGTTCTTCTACTCTGCCTGTTGAATAGTCTTTTAATGTCGCAAGCATGTCATCAAAAGTTGTTTCCATCGTTCTGTTTTTGCCGAGAACTTTCTTACAAACATTTTCGCCAAATTTTCTAGTTTGTCCCATGCATTGGTCAAAATATTCGTCTCTATAAAGTTTTTCGGCTTCAGAAACTATTTCAAAGAGGTTTTTATCAACTTTTTTTAGAAAATCGAAATTTGTTGCCATACAATAATTTTACTATTAAAAATTTTGTGTAAATCAATTAAAAAGCGGATACATAAAAGATGTACCCGCTTTTTATTTTACTTAAATTAAGTTTTTACGCTCCTTTAGAAATTCTACCAGGAACTACAACTCCGCCTTTCAAATTCTTTTTGTAGAATTCTACGTGTGGTTGAAGTACACTGTCAAGAACTTCCGGAAATTCTTTATTTTCTATAATGTTTTCAACAATTTCTTGGTAAACTGTTGCAAATGCTCTTAATTGAGTTAATGCACCTGCAGCTTCAGGAGTTAAGCCCATTTTGTAAGTTTTAGCAGTTTCCAAGAAGAAAGCTCCTGTTGAAGTGTATGATTTTGTTAATGCTTCAATATAGCTTTCAGCATTTTCTCTACAAACACCGTTGTCTTGTGGAACAGTTAAAGCAAATGCAAATTTGTTTGCAGGATTGAAATGAGCTTCTGCTGAGTGGTGCATTGCATCAGGAACTTTTGCAATCTGTTTTAGAGTATCTTTTACAGATTCATTTTGCATTTGAGCGTTCCAATAAACAGTGTTTTCAAAGATTGAACCCATATATTGATGAACAGTTGTTAAAATTCCGTTCATTTTAGCGTGTGCCCAGAAGATACCTTCTTTTAATGCATCGTTTACATCTAAATCAGCTGTTAAAGATTCTGTAGAAACTTCTTGAGCTGCATTTAACATTTTTACCATATCTTCTTTTTTCATGCCTGCGTAAGCAAGTGTGAATAAAGCGTGATCATCAAAAGCTGAGAAACGTCCGCCGACATCATCGTGGATAAACAAATCGCCCAACCAGCCTTTTTCGTTAGAAGTTCTTCTAAGTTCGCTTTTTTCAGCGTTTTTGTCAGTAACTGCGATAAAGTGTTTGTGAGCTGATTTTTCAGCTTCTTCTTGAGATTTACCTTGAGCTTTGTAAGCATCAATTAACATATCAAGAACTCTTAAGAAACCGTCTTTAGTTTCAAAAGTAGAACCTGATTTAGAAGCGATAAGGAAGTTTGAAGATGTAACATCGTTTCCTAATCTATATAAAAATCTTTCTAAACTTGCAGAATCAACATCAGAATAAAATTCAACAACATCATGGCAAACGTTCAAACCATTGATAGAAAGCATGTGTTCAACAGTATGTTTAGAACCGCCGATACCCATAACGCTAAGTTTTTTAGCACCTGTTTGAGCTTTTAATTTATCAGCCAAAGAATAAATTTCATCAACTCTTTTAGCTTGATTTTCAGGTAAGTTTACCCAATTTAAGAATTGACCTTGTTTGTTTGCACGTGATGAAAATTCTTTTACGAATTCAGAAACTTTAGATGAATAACCGCTGAAATCCATTCCTGTAAATTTAACGGTTACATTTGAATTTTTTGTCAACATATTAACCTCTTTCTCTTGTAAGATTTTACACTGATATTTTACTATAAAAATACTTATAATTGACAATGTTTTGTAATATATAAGTGGATTTAGTAAAAGTTCCCTTTTTATTGCATCGGAAATATGTTATAATATATACGGGGTAAAATATGATTGATTATGACAGTTTGTTTGAAAAAATTCCGCGTGTAAAAAAGATTTTGGACGATGGGAAAAACAGTATTCTTTATCATTATACAAAACCTGAAAAATTATTAAGCATTTTGGAATCAGGAACTATACGTTTTTCAAACGCTCTTTATTTGAATGATAAAGAAGAAGTGACTTATTCATACAAACTTATATTTACTTTGGCAGATGAAATGCCTGAATTAAATCAATCTCTTTTACACAAGATAAAAGAACATTTTTATTCTAAATATACAAATATTATTAATGGCTCAAACGATTTTGGTTATAAATACGAATATTATACAATTTCTTTTTCCACAGAGGCAGATAATTTAACCCTTTGGAATAATTACGCAAAGGGTCAGAAATACACAGGTTATAATATCGGATTTTGTAAAAAAGATTTGCTTTCCGATATGGCAAAAATAGGTTTCAATTCTGTTTACGGTAATATTATTTACGAAAGATCAAAACAGATAACGATTTTAAAACTTATTTTTGAAAAATGGAATAAGCAATATGAAAAATTGTTGAAAACACCAAAGAAAAATACAACAGAAAATAGAGTTGATACAGTTTTGGAGCTTATTGATATTTTAAGCATAATTAGTTTGTTCTTTAAAAATCCTCATTTTAAAGATGAGAAAGAATATCGAATTATATTTATAAATAACTTTGGTGCAAACTTTGCAAAACAAACGAAAATTTGTGAGAAAAACGGTCTGTTTATTCCTTATATAGAATATAAATTTTTGAAAAAAACAGTTGATTCTATTAATATTGGCCCTACATTTGATGAAAGTATTTTTTATACAAGTACTTGCAGAATGTTAGCAAATTTCGGCTATGAAAAGAAAACGGTAAATCGTTCAAAAATCCCTTTGAGATATTAATTAAGCTGTCTTTTAATCCATTCCATAATAATATTTACAACATATTCTTGTTGTTGTTCCGTAAGCTGTGTTCCTTTTTGAATTTTATGCCATTTAAAAAGACACCCCCTGCAGCAAGTTGCAGTTGCATGTTGGGCAATAAATACAGGATGCCCCTTCATAGGAGTTTGTTTCCCGTCGTTTGGAATAAATGCTGGAGCAAGCCTTTTTGATATAAAATCACGGGCGTGACTTCTTATTGTATCCAAACCCTTTAGTGCAATATAATCTTTTTCTTTTTGTTTAAGTTTGAATTTGCTTCTGAATTCAGATTTAGCCAGTTTTTGAAAAATATCATCCATTTTTTATCCCCTTTTGTAAATAAATGTAACATGTTCAATAAAAGATTTAAAGAAAATTTTCACAAGAGCCGTAAATTCATGAGTAGGTAAAAAAATACAGAAATGTAAAGAAATGTGAAGTTACTAAAACCCTTCTCAAATTCAGTAAAATCAATGAATTTTCTGAAAAAAAGATGTAAAAAATATTTTGTAACAGGCAATTTGCGATTAAAAAATGTTTTTACATGGATATAGAGAAGTATAAAAGCTTAATTTTCATGCAAAAAATTATGTGAATGAATTATAGAAAGGACTGAATTATGGTCAGCTACAGTGTGCAACAATTAGATCCAAACTATATTAGCAAAATTAATCCACAACAAGTACAAAAATGGATTGACGAGGGCCTTGTAAAACAACAAGGTAATTCATATTATGTTGTTTCAGGAACAGGATTTTCTTTTCCTGAAAATTGTTTTGTAAAAAATGCTGATGGGAATATAAAGACTTATAAACTTGATGGTAAAGGACTAGTTGTTGAAAAAATTTCTACACAAACTGAACCAAAAGGAGAGATTTTAAATACAACTACAGAAATTTCTATTCCTACAAGTATGCTTATTGAAAGAATGGGGCTTGCACAAGATGAAGTGATGAAAACTGAGTTTTTGAAATATCTTAGTGAACAACAAAACATATCAGTTGATCAGGATGGTAATATAAATTTTAAAAATATTTCACAAGAAGAGATAAGCAAAACTCTGGGTACAATGATGAAAAGTTTTGCAGAACTTCATAAAGATAAATTTGTTGATCCAAATGCTGAAAAATACATAGAATTTACATCAAATTCTGATGCAGGATTAATTAAAGAGCTTGGTCAAGGAGACAAACCTGCAATTTCTGGACAGCCTGTATCAGAAGGATCAAATAGATATGCTGTTAAAGATGAAACGGCTTTAAAAAATACATTGTCAACTCCTGTTGGAGAAATAAGTTATGAAGCAAAACAAGGTAGATCAGCATCTATTGAAGTAACTTCTGTTACAACGACAACAACAAAAGAGGGTATGGTTGATGTTCCTGAAGGGTTACGTGATAGTAAAAAAGCCAGAAAACAGTTAGAAACTGATGCTCGTGAAAGTTATGCAAAATTAGTTGATCAAGCAAATAACGGAGATAAAGAACTTCGAGATGCAATAGATTTATATATTGCAGAACGCAAATATAATAATAAAATTGAAAAGAAAATGGAAGAACTATCTCAGTACACTACTACAATGGGTGGTACAAAAGAGAAAAAAGTACACCGTGATGATGCAGATATTGTCCAATTATATATTAATGATTATGCAAATGCGGAAGATAAAGAAGCATTAAACAGATTGGTTGAACAGATACAAAATTCATCTGATCCTGAAGATCAAAGGCTGATTTTAGATGCACTCAAAAAATCAAATATTATAGGTGTGCCTAATACATTTAATGAATTATCTCCCGAATTGAAAAAGAAAGGAGCTTTACTAATAACATCAGAAGCTTGTGGTTATGATTCTAAAACTCTTTTAAGATTAATGGCAACTTATGATGTAATGAAAAGTAGAAGTTCAAAAGAAATTCTAGCAGATGATCAATATTTTATAAATGAACAAGCAGAAGATTATACAAGAAATCAACAAGTAGAACAAGATGTTCCAAATACAACAGTTCATTTTTCTCGTGATGCAAGAAAAAATTCTCCTGATGATGGGAAAATTCATACAGACATAGGTAAAAAAGGTCGTGCTTTAGTAAAAGCTTGTCCTGAAATGTTATGTGATGAAATTACTGATTCTTCACAATTTAAAGAAGGTGAAGATGGCTATTTTAAAACAGAAATAAACGGAGAAACCAGATACTTTAAATTTAGCCAAGATAAATGGAAAACATTTATGGGTATCTGTTGTGATCCACAAAGTGCTACAGATAAAGAGATGAGCATTTTATTTGGCGATAATAAAACTGCTAAAGAAAATTTTGTTAAAGATTTAAACCTTACATTGCAGGAAGGTCGTAGTATATTAGATATGAATTTACCATCACCTTATGGTGAAACAGGGACTTTAAAATTTGCCAATATTGTTGGTAACAATAATGGAACAATAGATAACAGAGAGTTGAATTCACTCCGAGATATGGTTGAATCAGCCGGATATAGTGTTGACAAAAATACAACAGCCGGTAAACGCTTATTGCACATTTTGAAAAATGCAGGAATTGGTTTTGGTATAGGTTTATTAACCGGTGGTGTAGGTTCTCTGCTTGCGGGAGCAGTTCAAGTCGCAGGTCAAACTGCGGCACAGAGCGTTACCTTAAAAGGGCCTGTATCATTAACAAATAATGTATCTTTAGATTATCATGATAAAGTCGTAACTACTGATTATTATACTGATAAATATGGAACAACATCAGTTACCCATGAAACTCCAGTATCAGGAACAACTACAGGAAAAGCTACTTTAACAGGAGATGCAGAATTAAAAGGTCAAGTTGCAGGTCAAAGTTATAATGATTCAGGACAAAACCATCTTAAAACAGGATTAAATACAGGTTATATAGCTGCAATTGGAGGAGCTGTTCGAGGTCTTGCAACAATGAAGGGTGTAAACGAACGTGGCCGAAATACAGATGATATCTTTGATTTAACCCGTTTAGTTTCTGATAGTAATACAGAATCAAAAAATCTTGCAATTGAAATTCCTCAATTCACAACAGTTGAAACAAGACGAGGCGAAAAAGAAGTTGGCGTTGATATTGCAAAACTTCCGGCAGTAAAATGGCAAGGTCCTGCAGCATATCATAAAATGTACAAATACGAAGATGGAACTCCTGTTAGTGCTTCAGATTTCGCAAAGGCATACAAAAAACAAATTAATGGTAATATGACAAACAGATATTTCTATGTATTCCCTGAATTAGAAGTAAATGGTAAAAAACTTGTTCCTATTGAAAATTATGAAGATGAATACAAAAAAATTCAAGTTGGCGTTCAAGGTACAATTGCCGGTGTTGATATAAATCCTACAGGCAAAAGAAAAGTAACAATTGAAGGAACAATCAGATCATAAAATTCAAAATATTAATTTTTGTAAAAACATGAAACAAAACAGTACAGAAATAATAAAAAAAACCGTTTATAAATATGAGTGTTCATGTGCATAAGAAAAAGAAAAACAGGTGAAATCCTATGAAAACACAAGGTATAAACAACAAAAGAGTAATAGCATTTATATTAAG
This sequence comes from Candidatus Gastranaerophilales bacterium, assembly GCA_944327215.1. GTDB lineage: Bacteria > Cyanobacteriota > Vampirovibrionia > Gastranaerophilales > Gastranaerophilaceae > Stercorousia. The sequence goes on from CALVGY010000018.1 coordinate 23,202, forward strand.
TTTCTTGCTTGTGATGCAGCAGTCATTAGCATATCAAGCTTTGGCCGCTACTTCCATTACGAATGCAGACGGTTCAGTCATCAAGCCAAATGCTGGTGATAACACTTGGAATATTGGCCCTGACGCAGTAAACGGTCAAATAGGTTTTAAACAATTTAATGAAATGAACCTTAGTAAGGGTGATATACTGAACTTTATATATAGCTATATCAACCAACAAAATGTTGATGTTACTTGGAATGCCGGTAACAACACTCATAGTGTAAGTTTATCACCTGGAGCTGAGGGTGTTATTAATACATTTGTTGCACTTGTAAATCAGGGCGCAAATATTAATGGTATAGTAAATGCTTTACAAGAAGTTGGCGGAGCGTTAAAAACAGATGGTAATTTAATGATTGTATCACCTAATGGTATGGTTGTTGGAGCATCCGGTGTTTTAAATGTCGGCAGCTTATCTGTTATTACCCCTACGCAAAATTCTTATGATGCATTATCAAATTATTTAAATCTTCCGACAAGACAAGAAGGAAGACTTACTTCTGTAAAAATAATAGAAAATGATCCTGTAACAGAAGGTAAATATACTTTGGATAAACAATACAGTGATTCTGTATTTGTTGCAAATAATATAGATAGAACATTTGATCCGTCTACATTACAAGCAGGTAATGGCAGTGTATTAGCATTGAAAGACGGAAGTCAAACAGGCGGTAATATAGATTTTCAATCAGGCAGTAGAGTTGCTGCTCGCGGTGATGTAAATTTACAAGGCGGTCAAGTTAATGCTAACGGCCTAATTGTTGCAGGTTTAGGTCGTAATCATACAGAAGCATTGACAGG
>CALVGY010000019.1 GCA_944327215.1 Candidatus Gastranaerophilales bacterium
TACACCTAATGCCGGGTTACCTGATGAGTAAGCGGCTTTTACCATACCAGGGCCACCTGTTGCTAAAATACAAGAAATTGAATCATGTTTAATTAATTGGTTAGTTAATTCAATTGCAGGTTGATCAATCCATCCAATAATATCAGCTGGAGCTCCTGCTTTTACAGCCGCATCTAAAACAACCTTAGCTGCAGCTATAGTACACTTTTTAGCTCTTGGGTGGGGGGAAAAGATTATTGCGTTTCTTGTTTTTAATGCGATTAATGATTTGAATATTGCAGTTGATGTTGGGTTAGTTGTAGGAACAATACCTGCGATAACACCCAATGGTTCTGCAACAACTTTTATACCATTAGCCTTATCTTCTTTAATAATTCCGCAAGTTTTAGCATTTTTATGTTTATTATAAATATATTCTGATGCAAAATGGTTCTTGATAATTTTATCTTCTAAAACACCCATTCCTGTTTCTTCTACAGCCATTCTTGCAAGAGGTATACGAGCTTTGTCAGCTGCTGTTGCGGCAGCTTTAAAAATTGCATCTACTTGTTCTTGAGTAAATGTTGAATAAATTTTTTGAGCTTTCTTTACACGCTCAATCAACAATTCTAATTGTTCAGCAGTTTCCACTTTACTTGAATCACTATTTAATGCTTTTTCAAGAGTTTCAACTGTCTTTTTGCTTTTTGTTGCCATAATTTAATATCTCCTTGTGCTTAGCACATTGTATAAAATAATTTTATTTATTCGTGATTTATTTCACAATTACATTATAAATCAAGGATATTTAAAAAGCAAGTGTATTTTTTACAATCTTTATACAAATTTAATATTTTGTATTTCCCTTTCAACACTGATTTATTGGGACATATAGGAATTTCTTTTTGTTACAGATATTTACAACGACTAAATAATATAATAATATATTACCATGAACATGTTTCAAAAACTTATATATTTATTTTTGCAAATGCAAGAAAGAGCTTTAACAAAGAAATTAAACAAACATCTTAAAATGTCGAGTTCTAATTCTACATCCAAAACAGTGCTTTCAAACGGCGTAACTATGACTCTGAAAGCCGAAACAGAAAAAAACAAAGAACTTGTAAAAAAGAATGTCACAGATATAGTAAAAAGCTGTAACAATGACCCCGCAAAACTTTTGGCCTATATTGAAAGTAAAGGAACAAAAGTTGTAAAAATGGCTAATGCAGACAAAATTCTTGCAGTTATCAAAGAAGAAGAGGGGCTTGTCACAGGATTAAAGGGAATAGAAGCTATTTATATTAACATAATTACAAATTCAGGAATCTCTCTTAAATCAAAGCCAATGTTTATTATGAGAGAGGGAAACATTGATCCATATTATATGGCACACCAATTTTATAAATGGTATGCACTAAATATGAAACTTCCGGGATTTGACAACCTTTCTCAAAAGCTTTTTAAAATTTATTTAAACTCAGATGACGCAATACTTTCTAACCTCAATCTTGATGAAATGACCGGTTTAAAAGAAGCGATAAATCGAGATCAAGAAGCTACGAATTTTGCCCTAGAAATAGCAAAAGCAAAAGAAGGTGGCAAAAAAGTATTAGATAAAATGAAAAACGACGGTAGCGCAAATATTTAAAGGATTTATATTATTCAAAAAAGTTCCATACTTTGATAGTATGGAACTTTTTGTATCTAAGTTGTTGTAAAGCGAAAATCTTCACTCCAAGTTTTAAATCCGCCTTCCAAAAGCATTACAGGGTAGCCGTAATCTGCAAGTATTAAACAAGCTTCTGCCCCTAAATGACACTGCTGATTGTAACAATAAATAACTGTAATTTCGTCTTTAGAGAGTTTTTCAGTACTATCAGCCAATTCATCCTTTGGAATTGAAACAGCTCCCGGGATATGAGAGATTTCGTAATCAGCAGCCAATCTGACATCAACAAGTTTAACTTTGTTTTCATCAAGCAAATCTTTTAATTCAACAGGTCCTAAAGTAAAAGCGAGCATTTTTGAGAAAAAACACTTAGCCTTTTCAGCATCAAATCTAATCTCATTAATTTTTTCGTTCATAAACTTAATATCCTTTCTATGTTTCCATAGAAAGGATAAATCAAGTTATTAAATTGTTACTTAGCAACATGGTCATAATCAATGAAGCAAGTTTTAAAGGGGGTAAAGACAAGAGAGTAAAATTAACCTAAAAATGAAATGTGTTTAGGACTTTTACTTGCTCTGTCATAGTTAGGTGAAAATAGTATATTATAAGTCTTGCGAAGTTTAGCGCCTAAAGCGTTAAACATATTCGGATTTTGAACCATATCCGCTCTTTGAGTACGATTTAAATCGTTTTCAAAGTTAATTTTCGCATTTGGATTTTGTAACGATAAAATCGCTACGCTCGGGGTTATGTTATTTAAATTACCTTCACCGAAAGTAATTGTTTTTATAGAATTAAATTTTACTGGATTTACTGTAATCATTTTGCCCTCCTCTCGTGAGGTTTTTATTAAGTGTTCAATTAACACTTCATCTAACACTTTTAATATAAACTATAAAAAACATTTTGTCAACCCCTACTATAAACTTTTATTAAGGGTGGCGTCAATCGGCTTGTAGTGTGCGTGTTTTGATTAAGTGTAAGTTTTGCACTTATTTACATTTTAAAAGATTTTTTGATTGGTTTTAAGAAAAAACAGCATGCTTTTTCTAGTAAATTGGCTAAATTTTTATAATCTGCCATTATCGCCTGAATGGGCAATTGTAAGAATAACACTTATTATTTTAAATAACAGCATAAATCTTTTTCATACTTCCAGCTATTCTTAATTCCAACAGGGAGCATTTGCTCCCTTTTTTTTATAATTAAATCCCGTATATATAAATTATACGGGATTTTAAGTTGATTTTATTTAATTTTTATTTTCTACACATTTGGAAGATCGCCTTTAACATCAGCGATGTCATTACTATCCAACTGGAACACGGAATGCAAAGCTTTTACTGCTTTCGATGCTTGATCTTTATTTACCAAACAACTAATTTTAATTTCACTTGTTGATATCATTCGGATATTTATACCGTTTTCGGCAAGAGTTTCAAACATTGTAGAAGCGACACCCGGTCTATCAATCATCCCGGCACCTACTATTGAAACTTTTGCGATATTCTCGTCTACTTCGATATCACCTGTTGCACCAATTTCACTTTTCAACGCTTTTAATGCTGCAACTGTTTTATCTAAATCTGTTTTTTCTACAGTAAATGCAATGTCATTCGTATTAGACACTTTTCTTGCATAAGATTGAATAATCATATCTACCGAAATATTTTCTTTAGCTAGCTTGCTGAATAATTTTGCCGCAACACCGGGCTTGTCAGGGACATCACAAACTACAATTCTTGCTTGAGACAAATCTTGTGCAACACCTGCAACTGGTTTATTTAATTCCATTTTGTCGACTCCTAATATTAAAGTTCCTAAATCGTTTAAATTAAAGCTGCTTCTTACACGCAATGGGACGTTATTTAACTTTGCAGTTTCAACACTCCTTGGATGTAAAACATTAGCACCAGCATGTGCCAATTCAAGCATTTCTTCATAAGAAATTTCTTTTAATTTTGAAGCGTGAGGCACAACTCTTGGGTCGGTTGTATAAACCCCTTCTACGTCAGTATAAATATCGCATCTTTCTGCATTCAATGCCGCAGCGAGGGCTACTGCCGACGTATCAGAACCGCCTCTGCCAAGCGTTGTAATTTCGCCGTTCTCTGTTACGCCTTGGAAACCTGCGATTACAATAATTTTGCCTTCTTTTAAATTCTGTTTTAATTTATCAGTTTTTATACCTACTATTCTTGCTTTTGAATGGACGTTTTCTGTCATAATACCAACTTGCATGGCATTATAGCTGACAGCATCATACCCTTGAGCTTGAATTGCCATTGCAAGCAACGCAATCGAAACACCTTCTCCCGTTGAAAGGAGCATATCCATCTCTCTGGCTGAAGGAGTAGAAGACAAATCTTTTGCCATCTTTACAAGATAATCAGTTGTATGCCCCATAGCAGAAACTACTACTACTACATCATTACCGTTTTCTTTTTCTCGTATTACTATTTTTGCTACGTTTTTAATTTTATCGGTATCTGCAACTGAAGTGCCGCCAAATTTTTGGACTATAATTTTTCTCAAGGTTTATTCTCTTTCTGAACTATCGTGCAAAAGCTTTTCTAATTCCGCTTTTTGCTCAGGGTATTCAAACAAGTCCGGATTAATTTCTTCTATCTTTTGCGCTATCTTAATTGTTTCTTTTACATTATATTCATAAACTTCGTCTTTGACAAGTATGTAATTCACAAAAAACAACAAGTTTAAAAGAGTTGTGTTGTTTTCATCCATCCGTAAAGCTTTGCGCAGTTTGCGACGAGCCTCGTCATACTCTGATTTGGATATTAAATATTTTGAATAATCTACAAATGCCGATATATAGCGTGGATTGTGAGTTATTGCTGCTTCATAGTAATCTTTAACTTTTGTATCATTATTTTTCTTTTCATAACATTTCGCCAAATAATAACAATTTACACAATCCTCATCATTACTTTTAAAAAGTTCTATTGCTTTGTCTATCTCGCCATGCTCATAATTTATAATCCCCAGTGATTGTTTTACTACGAGATTTTCAGGCTCTTTTTCCAATACTTTTTCTAACAAAGGCCTTGCCTCATCATACTCTTTACGATTTACGCAACAAAGCCCTAAATTCGCAGTAATTTCCAAATTATCACCGTCTAACTCTAAAGATTTTAGAAGCTTTATTTTTGCTTCGTCATAATCTCCAAACTTTTCAAGCACTTTTGCCCATTCTAAATACAAAGCAAGAGACTCAAGATTTTTTTGTTCCGCTTTCTCAAAATATTCTAAAGACTTTTCTTTCTCAAAACTATTTGCATACAATTGTCCAAGAAGAACATAAGCAGGAAGCATGTTGTCGTTATACTCTAAAGATTTTTTAGCATAGTGAATTGCGCTTGATATATCATTTTTTAGAGCTTTTAATCTCGCAAATTCAAAAGTATTGCTTTCATTTGGACATACGTTTGCAAGAAATGTCAATTTCATCTCTGCTTTATCATACATTTCAAGCTTTATTTCCATTACAGCGCAAAGAAAAACTGCTGAAAAATTATACCTGTTATATTTTGTCGCAGACAAAAACTTTTCACGAGCGGCCGCATATTTTTGTTGCTTCATCAATGCCATGCCCCAGCCTGTGAATGTATCTGTATTATTCCCTTGAATTTTATTTGCGTTTTCAAATGATTTTTCTGCCTGTTCAAATTTACCGGCTGAAATCAAAGCAAATCCCAGTTTTTTCCAAATTTCTTTGTCATGTGGTTCCAAATCTGCTGACATTTGATAATGTTCTATAGCTGATGAATTATCTCCCAACTTTTCATCAACTATTCCCAAATACTTATAAACCAATGAATCTTTTTGTGGCAATGAAAGTGCCTTTTGAAGCACTGCTTTCGCTTCATCAAATTTCTTTTGTTCTATAAGTTTTTTGGCTCTGCTTACACAAGAATATGACGGCAAAGACTGAATTACTGTATCTTTTTTATATTTATCAATATTGCTGCTTATTTCTTTTATCTTTTCAACAGCTTGACTTAACCAATCAAACAATCGACTACCTCTCTGAAAGCTCCGTCTCCTGCATTATTTTCTGTCACCTGAATTCCTTCAACAGATTTTACCTTGCTGACTGAATGCGGAACTGTTATTTTATACTTCGCATAATTTAAACACTCAATATCATTAATATCATCACCAATATACAAAAATTCATCCTTTGTAAGATTGTATTTTTCTATAATATTTTTTAATACATCTATTTTTATTCTTATATTTTGGTGAACTTCATCTACAGCAAATTTTTTAGCTAAAATTTCAATCGCTGCATTGCCTTCTCCTGATATAATCCCTATTTTATATCCGTTTTTTCTTAATATTGAAAACGCCATGATATCTTTAAAATTAAGCTTTCTTGACATAGTAAAGTCATCTTTTATATAAACACAGTTATCTGTAACGACTCCATCAAAATCTGTGATAACCATTTTTATTGTCTTTGGTAATTTTAATTTTCCCATATACAAAACGTCCCTTATCTGCTATAATCTTACCATAAAGAGAGGAAAAACAAAATGCTCTGGTATATTTTAAATTTAAGTATTATTCTGATATTTTTACTGTTATTTCTGGTTGCAAGACAAACAAACAAAAGATGGTCTAAAATTAACGACTATTTAGGCATGGTTACAAACACTGTAAATTCCGTTCGTTACGGTAATTTATCCACTAAAATTGAAGAAATTAACCATCCGTCATACAAGAATGTAACCGAAAGTATTAATAGAATGGTCGAAACTCTTAATGACAGAGAAAAAATGATTGTCGAATACCAAACAGAGCTAATGAGACAAAACAAACTTTTAGAATCCGTAATCAACTCTTTGTCTGACGGAATTTTAATTATCAATGACAAATATAATATTTTACGTGTAACCCCAAAAGTTGGAACTTGGTTTGGGCTCAAAGGACAAGAAATTGTCGGCACAAATCTTTTTGATTACATTCAAATCAGTGACGATACACCTCTTGAAAGAGTAAGAAATAAAGATGTATTTATCAAACACACACCCACAAACAACTTTGTGATGAACGTTATAAAATTAACTCTTGACGACGATAAAAAAAGATATGTTATTTTGATAAAAGATGTTACAAAAGAACGCGAAATTGAAACCCTAAAAGAAGATTTTGTAGCGACTCTAACACACGATTTAAAAGTTCCAATCGTTGCAGAATCAAATATTATAAACTTTTTACTGAACGGGACTTTTGGAGAAATTACAGAAAAACAAGAAGTTGCCCTGCATAATATGAAAAAATCAAATGAAGAACTTGTTGAACTTGTTCAAATTATTCTTGAAACTTACAAAATTAAAGAAACAGGTATTAAACTTTTAAAAGAAAATATAATGCTGAATAAATTTATCTCAGATATTGTTGACAACACCCAACCTATAGCAAACAATTCAGGCATCACAATATACTTTACACCATCCAGAGACATAAAAGTTACAGCAGACCCGCTTCAACTTGAAAGAGTTATAAAAAATCTTATCTCTAATGCAATATCTCACAGCAATACAAAAGACAGAATTGATATAAAAACAGGGGAAATTCCAGGGTTTATAACAATTTCAATAATAGATTACGGACAAGGAATTCCGCCGGAAGAAATTAAATTGATATTTAATAAATATTATTCAGCCGCAAAAAAATTCAGAAAAATAGGTACAGGCCTTGGGCTTTACCTTTCACAACAAATCGTAAAATCCCATGGGGGAGAAATTACTGTTGATAGCGAAGAAAATGTAAGAACAGAATTCTGCATAAAACTTCCAATGTAATTCAATCTATTACCGAAAAAATCCTTGTAGTATAATTTTAATATGTTACAGAACTTTGTAAACCTTCTTGACTGGATATATAAAAAGAAATGCTACTTTTGCAAAAGCTCTAAAGAAGCTGTAAAAATGTGTTCTGCTTGTTACGACACACTTGACTTTTTACCGGTAAGACTGAACAGAATTATTGAAGGGGAAAAAGTTTACTGCGCAGGAGTTTACTCCAAAAACTTACAAAAACTAATCAGAGGATTAAAATATCATAACCAAAAAGATTTAGCTTTTTTCTTGGCAAAATTCATGGCTGAATATTTTAACAAAATTACAGACAAAAACGACTTTGAAGTCGTACCTGTACCAATTTATCCTAAACGGGAGAAAAAACGCAAATACAACCACATGAACCTCGTAGGGGAAGAATTTTGTAAGCTTACATCAAATGTATTCAACAAAGATTTAATTCAAAGGATTAAAGACACCAAACCCCAATACAAACTTAAAAGAGCAGAAAGATTAGAAAATCTTTCAAATGCCTTTAAAGTAAACAAAGAAAATTACAAAGGAAAAATAATATTACTAATAGATGATATCTGTACAACAGGCTCAACATTTGAAGAAATAATTAAAGAACTAAATAAAAACGGGATTACAGATATTGTCTGCCTTGCAGCAACAACCCCATTTGAAGACTAAAACTATGATACTAAAAGAATTTTCGAAATATATACAAAACAGAACTCAAGATATAATAAATAATAAAACAACCAGCACAAAACTGCTTTGTGAATGGATTGCATACGTGATAAACAAAAATCCGAAAAATCACGTTGATAAAATTGTGCATAAAGAAATCATGCTTGCACAAAATAAGTCAGGAGATTTTCTGATTGTCGGGAAGTCCGAAAGCGGAAGGACTCTTGTTAATGCGCTATATAATTACGCGCAAAGCTATGAACATTATATTATGAGCAAGTGGCTGGAAGATAAAAAACCTGACGATTTTCAAAAATAATTACCCTACAGGAGAATTTTTTTTTAAGTTTTACAAAATTAATATATCAATAAATCAAAAGAGGAGTTGATATTATATGAAAAATGCTATTTTCCAAACACCAGCCTGTAAACTTAAAGAATTAAACAATCTTTTTATTGAACTTACAGAGAAAAATTGCAACCAGCATTGCAAACACTGCTATATTGATTTCCCGCTAAGCAAAAATATTAAAGATTTTATTTCTCTTGATACAATAAAAAATGCACTCGCAGATACTAAAGATGAAAATATTGAGTGTATTTATCTTACAGGTGCAGAACCAATGACCCATCCTGATTTTAATACGATACTAAGAACTTGTCTGAAACGATCGAATGTCTGTATTTTTACAAACGGCACATTTATAAATGAGAAAAAAGTCCGCTTTCTAAAACGAGTAGAAGACGAAAGCTCTTTTGAAATCATTTTTAAACTAAGTATAGATCACTATGATGAAATTAAAAATGATGACATAAGAGGCAGAGGCTCATATAGACAAAGCATCCATGCCATAAAAAGTTTGGTTAAATACGGCTTCAATCCAATAATTTGCATAACAAATTATTACAATGAAGGCAAAAAAGTTTTAATCAATGAATTCAAACAAGTATGTTTAAAAGCCGGTTTTAACGCCAGCGACAACAATTTTACAGTTAATGCATATTATGACAAAAACAAACCTTTTGATGAATTTCCTGAACTAAACTGGAGAAGCCTTGACTGTGAATACGGTAGAATACTCACCGCAAAAGGAGTATACACATGTCCATTTCTTGCAAATGACCATAGAGGCAGATGCGGTTCAGATTTCAAAGACTATGCAACACACAATTCTCTTGAAACATCATTTTGCGCAACATGTATAAAAAATAAAGACAAATTATTTGGAATAAACTACCAATTATTTGAATAAACTTATTGCGTAGCCTCTGGAGAAACTCCACCGGATTTATCATCAACTTTCTCCGGAGATGGAACTTTCCCTGCTTGAGCATCAGCTTGAGCACCAGCATCTGCAGCATTTTCTGAAGTTTTGGCAGTAGCATCTGCAGGTGGAATATAAGTTGAAGGATCTCTCTGAGCATATAATTTTATTTCTAAATTTATTAATAAAATTCTTTTATTTTTTTCATAAGGAGATACCTCAATTTTTGATATTTCCAAATAATGTTCATGCTTATATAAATCTCTTAAGAAATTTTCAAAATTTGTATAATTTGCTATCATTTCAGCTTTTATACGACAAACTTGATATTTTTCAGGAACATTTTTAACAAAATTGTCATCTTTTGGATCATATTCATATACTAAAGATCTTGTTTTAATTTTGTTTTCTCTGATTAATTGTAAAATTTCACCAAATTCTTCTGAAATTGCAGCTTCAGTATCAAGCCCCATATTAACAGGCTTGAAAAACAATTTCGGGAGGTTTTCATTTTCAACTTTTCGTCTTTCAGCATCTGCTCTCAAATCTGCGAGCTTTCTTTCTGCATCTGACAATGATTCAGACTGTGTCTTTTGCTGTTTTTGAATATCTAAGATTTTTTGAACTTCAGGAACTGTCTTATATATAAGGAAAATAATCCCCGCAATTGCAGCTACAAAAATCATTATTGCTATTTGGAATTTTTTAAAATATATATTGTAATTTTCCACAATTAAAGTTCCTATCTATTTGTAATTTTTTATCTGTAAAGTCACTTCCTAATTATTTTTTGGGACTACTTTGTGGTGCTTTTTGCTGAGCACCTTGTTGATTACCTTGTTGTGCTGCATCTTGAGTCTTTGCTGCAGCCTGTTCCATTGAAGTTATTTCTGCATCAGTCATATTGGTTATTTCAAATTCATAATCTGTAGGCATATTAGGATCAATTGTAACAGCCTCATCTACAGAATTTGATTTCATCTCAAGTTTATGAAGACGCAACTTTGTATTAATTAAAGAGTCTTTCATGTTTTTGAAGAAAGTATATATATCTTCAACATTTTCACAATCACCTTTGATATCAAACTTTCCATCACCTTGAGCTACAAAATATGTAATCCACAGTTTTCTTGGAATAGATTCACCCAAAGCAGTATAAGCCATTAATTTTAAACGGTTATCCCTTAAAACTTTCTTAATTTCAAAGTTTGCATCAAAATCATTTAATTTATTCTGCTCTTCCTGAATACGCTTAATTTCATTATTAGTTTGCTCAAGTTTTGAATTTATTTCATCCAAATTTGATTGTTTCTTCTTTTCAATCATAGGAACAACTAAGAAAATCGCAAGAAAAGGAATAAGAATTAAAACAGATATGAACACAGAAATATTTCTTGCAGCATTTGGTGATATATCAAATTCATGCGATCCTAATACAACATGAACAGGTTCATCAGGGTTATCAACACCACCTTCTGTAGAAGATGTCATAAAATTAAATTTTACGGGTGTTTGAGATGAAGATCCAACCGCAACACCTATAGCTTCCAATGATATTTTATGAGCCATGCCTTCTAAAATTTCTAAGCTGACAGGAAGCGGATTTTCTCTTTTAAAATCATTATTATCGTAGAAGCTAACTTTCCCATCTGTATTAATACGTTTTGCAAGGAGTTCTGCACTAACCATATCAGTGGTTGAAATTATATATAAGTAATTCGCAGGATAACTCATTAAAGTAATTTGAGCCGATGCATTAATAGCATTATAAATCTCATCACCTTCAAATGATTTTATAGCAAGAGGTTCTTCATAATATTCTACAATATTTTTACCAACCATTGAACAAACTGCATAACCATTCTGATTTATTAACATCATATTCCAAGATACATTATCTCTCATCTGTTCTTCAGCAAGACCTGTAAATGCAAGAGCCTCAAGAATAGAAGTCAAAGAGATTTCTACACCGACAAGAGTTATTCCAAGTTCATTCAGTGCATTTCTAATATCATCAATTACATTTTTTTGAACAGCTGAATAAAAAAGTTTTCTTGTATCTCCTGATTGATTAGAGACAGCGTCACACCAGCTGACAACTGGTTCGTATCGTTTAAATATATATGATTGTTCAACTTCTGATGTCAAAGCCTCTGTTATAGCATCATCTGATAGCAAAAGAGGCAATTCTTTACTTCCAAACAAAACCATCGGCAAATTCAATACAACATTTGCCTTGTGACTGATTTTCAATTCAGAAAACAAATCCTCAACAGCAAACTTAAATTGTTCAATATCTGCAACCTCTCTAAGTGATTCATTATATTCTAACGGGCGACAGGAATAATTTTTAACTGAACGAGTTTGAATATCCAGTTGAATAAGTTCCAAACCAACACCGGGAGTGACAGACAAATAGACAACTTCCTTAGTTGCATCCAAACCTAATTTTGACAGTATACTGCTTAAATCCATAATATTATGTTATCTTATATTTTCTTATAATTATTTACTCTATTTATATTTTTATTATACAATATATTTTACAAAGTTTGCAAATTTAACATAAATTTACACTAAATGGAGGAAGAGCAATCCCATGAATTATATAACCGAAATTAACAAATTAAAAAAAGAAAAAAATGCAGTAATACTTGCTCACTGTTATCAAAATATCGAAATTGATGAAGTTGCAGATTATGTGGGAGACTCTTTATATTTAAGCCAAATGGCTGCCAAAACTGATGCTGACATAATTATTTTTGCAGGTGTATATTTTATGGCTCAAACTGCAAAAATTTTAAACCCATCAAAAAAAGTTATTTTACCGAATTTGAATGCCGGCTGTGAAATGGCTGATATGATAAATTTACAACAATTAAGAGAATTCAAAAACAAATATCCTAATATTCCAACAGTTTGCTATATAAATTCAACAGCAGAGGTTAAATCAGAATGCGATATCTGTTGTACAAGTTCAAATGCCGTAAAAATTGTAAAAAGCTTAAATTCAGACAAAGTGTTGTTCTTGCCGGACAGAAATCTTGGCAGATGGGTTGAAAAACAATTAGGGAACGTAAAAGTTATTACATATGACGGTTGCTGTCCAATTCATAACAAGCTAAACCCAACAGAAATCAAAGAAACTAAAACGAAATATCCAAAAGCAATTGTACTTGCACACCCTGAATGTACAGAAGAATTTTTAAGCCAAGCTGATTACGTTGGAAGTACATCAGGAATTATAAATTTTGTAAAAAACAGCAACGAAAAAGAATTTATAATTGCGACAGAAAAAGGAGTTTTAGACCGACTGAAACGAGACTATCCGGACAAAAAATTCTATGATGTCTATAACAAGCCTTCAATTTGCCCGAGTATGAAATTGAACACCATTGAAGATATTTATAACGCTTTACTGAATGAAGCACCTGAAATTGAAGTAGATAAAGAAATTTCTCAAAAAGCTTTAAAATGTATTAATAGAATGCTTGAAGTATCAAAATAGGAATAAAATGGAAAATATAATTTTTGGCAAAAATGCAATAACTGAAGCTCTTATAAGTGGAGATAGAGAAATAAATAAAATTCTTATATCCAAAAATATTCATTCAGACAGCAAATTAAACAAAATTAAAGAGCTTGCAAAAGCAAATGGAATAGTATTCCAATTTGTTGCCAAAGAGAAATTTCAACCTTATGCAGAATATAATCATCAGGGAATAATAGCCCAAATATCCCCTGTTAAATATATGGATTTGGATGAGTTTTTATCAAAGCCTCATCAAAATTCATCACTTGTAATTTTAGACGGGATAGAAGATTCTCACAATTTGGGCGCAATTATTAGAACATGTGTATGTGCAGGTGTAGCAGGAATTGTTATACCATCAAGACGAAATGTCCAAGTAAATGCAACAGTTGAAAAAACAAGTGCTGGTGCAATTAACCACATTCCAATAATCAAAGTAAACAGCCTTGTAAATGCAGTTCAAAAATTAAAAAATTCAGACTGGTGGGTAGTTGCAACTGATGCAAGCGCAAAAGATAATTATTATGATATTAATTATAACGATATGAATTTTGCAATAATCATGGGCGCAGAACACGCAGGAGTTTCAAAATCTCTTATCAAACTTGCAGATTTTACAGTAAAAATTCCTATGCTAAAGGACTTTAACTCTCTGAATGTCTCAAATGCCCTAAGCGCAATAATTTTTGAAACTGTTAGACAAAAACTCACAAAAAAAATATAGTACAAATATTTGATTGCAAAAATCATTATAATAAGTATTATAAAATTGAGAGAGAGAATTTACTTATGAAAAAAGAATTAGAAAAATATGGTCTTTTAACAGAAGAAATATCTGATGAAGATGTTGATTTTCATTCAATTGAAATTCCTAATGAAGAAGATGATGTCCTTGAATCAGTTGAAGATCCAAAGGTTCAAGAGAATTTGTCATCCGTAAACTCAGATGATAGTGTAAGAATTTACTTACAGCAAATAGGCAAAATCCCACTATTATCTTCTGAACAAGAGCTTGATCTTGCAAAAAAAATATATGAAGACCATGATGATTTTTCTAAAAATTTATTAGTTAATGCAAACCTTAGATTAGTTGTAAGCATTGCAAAAAAATACATCGGTCGCGGGCTTTCTTTTCTTGATTTAATTCAAGAGGGGAACATGGGATTGATGAAAGCTGCAGGAAGATTTGATTACACGAAAGGTTATAAATTTTCAACCTATGCCACATGGTGGATTCAACAATCTATCACAAGAGCAATAGCTGACAAAGCAAGAATTATCAGACTTCCAATACATATGATAGAATCTTTAGGGAAAATTCGCCGTGCAACCATAGATTTGACAACTGAACTCGGACACTCCCCAACAAAACAAGAAATCGCATACAGATTAGGAGTTCCTGTTAATAAACTTACTCAAATAATAAAATCAGCTCAATCTACAATAAGCATGGAAACTCCAGCAAATTCATCAGAAGATTCCTCTAAAATTGCTGATTTCATAGTTGATGAAGATTCTATAACCCCTGACAGCAGAGTTTCTCAAGAAAACTTGTTTGAAGATATCAGAAAAATGCTCAACCAATTAAGTCCAAAAGAACGTGATGTACTCATTCTTCGCTACGGCCTTGATAATAACGGTGCAAAGAAAACTCTTGATGAAATCGGTTCTCAATATGGGGTTTCAAGAGAACGTATCAGACAAATTGAAAATAGAGCTATTGCAAAGCTTAAAAAACTTTGCAAAAACAAAAAACTTGCAATCGGCTTAAAAAACTATTTCGGAGAATAATGCCATACTGATAAACAAAAATATTTTGCATATTAAACAAATAAAAAAAACGGCCTTAATTTTAAGACCGTTTTTATTTTATTATGTTTTAGAATTTATTATTCAGCATCTTTATTGATATCTTTAATACTCAATGCAATTCTGTGTTCTTGAGGAGTGAACTTCTTAATAAGAACTTCAACACTATCGCCAACTTTGAATACATTGAATGGATTAACATTTTCTTCTGCCATTTCAGAAACAGGCAATAATGCTTCAACACCAGGGAATATATTAATAAATGCACCAAAACCTGTTACTTTATTAACTGTTCCTGTAATTAGCTGCCCTTCTTCAAATTGACCTTCAATTTGTTGCCATGGATCTTCACCCATTCTTTTCAATGATAAAGAAATTCTTTTTAATTCATTATCAATTTTGATAATTTTAACTTCTATTGTTTCACCTAAAGAAATAACATCTGATGGATGTTTAATTCTTGACCAAGAAATTTCTGAAATTGGAAGTAAACCATCAATACCGTTGATATCAACAAATGCACCAAAATCAGCAATTCTTACAACTTCACCTTTAACAACTTGATCTTCTTCTAATTCAGATAGAATATTATCTACTACTTGATCTCTTTGTTCAGCAACTGCTTGTCTTTGAGAAAGTATAAGTTTATTTTTCTTTGGATCAGCTTCTAATACTTTAACTTCAATTTTTGTATCAATTAAGCCATCAAAAGGAGTACCTGTTCTTAATTGAGAAGATGGAATAAATCCTTTTAAATCTGCAACGTCAACTAATACACCGCCTTTAACAATAGAAACAACTTTTGCAAGAATTGTATCACCTTGAAGTTTTGCATCATTAAGTTGAGCCCAAGCTTGAGCATTAGCAAGTCTTTTAAGTGAAAGAACCATGCCTTCTTCATCATTTTCTTCTTTTAATACATAAAATTCTTTTTCATCACCAATTTCTAAAGAATCAGCGCCATCTGAAGCTGAGATTTCTTTCAACGGTAAAAATGCTTCTGTTTTTGCACCTTTTACGCTAATTAAATAACCGTCGCTTTCTTTTTTCATTACTGTACCTTCTACGATATCAGCTACTGAAAAAGATTTTGAGAAAGATTCTTCTAACAATCTTTCAAATTCATCTAAATTTGTTTTTTCAATTGTTGTTGTCATTATTTTATTTTTCCTTTCTTAATTTTATTTTTATACTAATTTTAGAGTATTTATAACTTTTTCAATAATATCTTGAGGAGTTGAAGCTCCTGCTGTCACAGATATTTTTTGCGATTTTTCTATTAAATCTTTATAATTTGCAAGTTCTTCAGAATTTTCTATATGAATTGTACTTGTAATATCTTTTAAAATCTCTGCTAAGTGAGTTGTATTTGCACTTTTTTTAGATCCGACAACTATCACGAGATCACTCTCATCAGCAAGTTTTCTCGCTTCTGCTTGACGCATTGATGTACTTTGACAAATTGTATTTGCAATATGAATTTCCTTTGCAATAGAAGTAAGATATTCTACAATTGCATTCAATGTAGTTATCCTTTGCGTTGTCTGAACTACAACACCTACTCGTTTATGTGATTTGATCTTATCTCTATAAGGTTCAAGCTGTTCAGGAGTCGCTGCTACAATTACTTTATCAGACCAAAGCTTTGCATTTGCCTTTATTGCAATAACTTCCGGATGTTCTTCTTTACCTACAATGACGACAAAATAATCTTCTTTTGCAAGCTCTACAGCTTTTTGCTGAACTTTTTTTACGTCAGGACAAGTTAAATCAACAGGTTCAAACCCTGCTTGTTTAATTTTTTCAATAACTTCAGGACTTTCTCCGTGACTTCTTATAACACAAATTCCTTCTCCTTTTTCCGGAATTTCTGTTAATGTTTTAATCCCTAGTTTTTCTAATTCATGAATAACATGAGTGTTATGAATTAATTCACCTAATACAAAAACTTTTTTATCAGGATTTTCACACTTTAATTTTTTTACTGTCTCAACGGCACGTTTTACACCGTAACAGAAACCTGCATATTTTGCTAATTTAATTTCTTTTGCTAGTTTTTCGGGCAATTTATAATTGTCTTCTTTCAAATGAACTCGCAGTTAATACCGCTGTAAGTTTATTAAAATATAAACATTAGCAAAAATCAAGTTAATAAAACAATATTAGCCTAGAAGAATACCGTCATCAGATTTCTTCCAAAATTCAAAAGTTTTTCTTCCACTTAAAGGAGTTCTATCAATCTTTTTATTTTTTTCTGTTTCTGAAGCAAGGTCAGCAAAAGCATTATTTGATAAATACTTTTTATTAGCAAGTTGCTCAATCTTATAATTAATTTCACCTGAAATATTCATATCATAAATTGTTTGTGCAACTGATGCATCTTGAATTAATCTATCAAACATATCATTGTTTGTACGTGCAATCATTTTGTAGATATTTCTTCTTTGTACATCACTTGAAATTGATTTAATTAATTTTACTTTTTCATTTGGTGACAATGATTTGAAAAATTTAACGAAATAATCACGTTTTTCTGCTGATGTTAATGAAGCATATTCTTGAACAGTCAACCTTGCGCCAGAAGCTATTTTTTGTCTAAGTGTTTGACCTGTCGAAATAACTTCTAGATTATCGAAAGCTTGAGGATTTGCCTCAATTGTTCTTATAGAAGCTTCTGCTATAACCACAGGAGTGACTTGTTCTACGGCATCCACAGAAGATGAATTTGCCACACTCTCAACAGCTGCATCTATTGCAGATTGATTTCCTGTTGCATAAACAGTATTTAAAGCATCACTTTGAACACTAGGATCATAATTGCCAATATTACCTGCGGCATGTTCTTGAACTTCTTTATACTTTGAACCCATAATGTCATTATGGATTGCTAATTGATTATCCTTATCACAATTTTGGATTTGATCTGCCAAAATATTCAAATTTTTAACAGCTTCTTCTTTTGAAAAATCATCTTGTTCAAAACGAATTCTTCTGTTTCTTGCTACTTCTTGTTGAGCTGATTTGTCATACTGGTCAACAGTAGCATTCGCATTTAAATATTCTGCAACTTCTTTACGGCTAAAGAATTCTTTATCTAATCTTGCTTGATTTTCAACATAAGCATCTTTTGTACGTAAACCAACTTGTTTTGCGACTTCAATATCACTATTTTTTGCTGTTCTGGATGCTATATTATATTGTTGTTCAGCTGTAACTCCATCTCTATATGCAGATTCACCATACTTGCTTTGAACTTCATTAGACCAACCATCTTCATCTTTACTGTAGGTTTCCATTGAATCCAAAGCTAACTGTGCAGTGGTAGCATGATCAACTGTTATAGCAGCCATTGTATTTGCAGCAATAGGACTTGCTTTTAATAATTGTTTTTGACTATCAGTTATATTCTGTATAGCTAATGCATCTTCGCCAAATTCTTGAATATTTATTGCATTACTAAGTTGGTCACGACCATTATCAGATTTACTCAATTGTAATCTCTGTTCCGGAGAAGCTTTCTTTAAGGCTATACCATATAATTGGAAAGAAAATTCTTCATATCCTTCTTGTCCCTGAAATTCTCTTGTTAATTCTTGAATAGCTTTTGCATATTCTTCAGGAGGAAGATTTGCCAAATCATGTTCAATATACTCAGCAGCTACTTTTAATTTTCCTTTATTGCTCTTGCAGTTTTCAAATAATTTGCCATAATCAGAATTTTTTAAAGCAGCGATTCTACCGTAATCCTTGTCAGGGATATCTTTTACTGCGGCCAAACCATTTTTATAATCATTTAGAGAATTTAATTTTTCTGTTTGGTCTTTTGAAATTAACCCTTTAGCCTTTTTATCTTCTAAATAGGCAATTTGAGCAGAAATACCGTCTGTTCCCAAATCTTTTAAACGGCTTTTTATCTCTGATGGGGGCATGATAATATGTCCATCGCCAAAAGATTCTCCCTGCTGTTCAGCAATATATTTTACTGCTGCTGACATATCTTCCATTTCTTTTAAATATGTCTTTTGATTTTCGGACAAAGCATTTTTATCTAAAGACAAAATATATTCGTGAATAGCTTCTTCTTGCGTTATCTTATCCAATTTAGAAAATTCTTTTATACTAATATTGTTTGCATTAGCGACTTGCAATCTTGTCATTATCATATTTAATGACATATCAATAGAGTCTTCACAAAACAACCCGCCAAATATTTCTTTTATCTGCGCAGAATCCTCTATTTTACCTTTAGACAAAGCCTTTGTAACTTTTTTACTTATGCCATTTATTAAAGCTTGTTTTTCTGTTTCCGGTAGAGCAGCCCAATCATCTTCTGTTTTTTTATTTGAAGAATCTGAATAAAGATATTGGTTCTTTGCAAGTTCTTCAAAATATGTATTTAATTTCTCTTGTGTACTTTTTGCAGAAAAATCTTCATGACTAAAACCGTTTACAACTCCTGTTTCAGAATTTTCACTATCAGATGTGGTGACTTTTTTATTTGCGTCAATTTGTGATTCTAATTTCTTTACGTCAGGTCTTGCAAAAAACTCTGTTTCATCTAATTTAAACCGTTTCATCAAAAAATCATATTTTTGTTCTTCAGTTAAACCAGATACATCAACATTTAGTTCCTTCAACATCACCTTTAAATCGTTGCGAGACAAATTATGATAACTTAATAAAATCTCTAACTTTCTAGATATTTCATCATCACTCTTTGTAAAATTATCCCCTGATGCACCTGATGATGTTTTTTGAACCATTGGAATAGTTTCTTTAGTTAAAGGTTGAGAATTTGATACCTGACTCCCTGTCGGCTGAATGTCTATATTATTCTTTTTTAATATATCTATATTATTATCAACCATATTAACTCTCTTTTATTTCTATTACCATGGATATAAAAACATGCTGAAACACATGATTTCAGCATGTTTTCAGTTATTTACAAAAATTTACAATTTAAATTATTAATACATATAAAAGAAAAGATCATCGGCTGAATCATCAGTTTCTTTTGATGTTTCTGTATATTCAATATTATCTCCTAAGATTTTTTTCAAATCATTGTATAATAAATCAGTTATTTCAACTTCAGAATCTCCCCTCTTCAAGAATTTTACTTCTAAAGGAGCTGGATTATCAAGACCTCTATACAATCTCAAAATATTTAAATTTCCATCAGCATAATACTCTTTATAATGATCTACAGTACCATTACTCATTTTTTTAGAAACATTAACTACTTTTAATGCCTTCACGGTGAAAATATTTTGTTCTTCATGTATAACTTCTCTCATTTCACCTTTTATATTTTTACGAGTTTTCATTTTTTTAGTATAGTCCAATACTGCTTTTTCAAAATCATCACTATTATCATCTGTACTAAAAAGTAGTAATTTTGAATCTGTCCCTGAAGGGAATGCGTTCGGATAAATGAACTCTGCTTGTGCACGTTCATGACCATCCGATGTTTGTGTTATCTCTGTTCTAAATCCAAATTGACTTTCCAATGCTCTATTTTGAGCATCTACAGAATTTAAAGGACTCATTGCCAAAAGAGTTGCTAAAGGAATAGCCTTTAATGTATTAGAAACAGAAGACGATCTATTAGGATTTCTATCTTTTTTCCCTTCAAATGATAATTTGTTG
Source organism: Candidatus Gastranaerophilales bacterium (assembly GCA_944327215.1). Classification (GTDB taxonomy): domain Bacteria; phylum Cyanobacteriota; class Vampirovibrionia; order Gastranaerophilales; family Gastranaerophilaceae; genus Stercorousia. The sequence goes on from CALVGY010000019.1 coordinate 20,431, forward strand.
TAACTTCCATTAAATGATACTGATGAAATTGGTCTGATTGTCATAATTTTACTCCACTTTTTTATAGCTATTATTTTTCCATATGTTGATTTAAGACTTGTCAAAATATTTTTTGACAGCCAAATTTTCATTAATTCCCCTATAATCGTATTATAGCAACTCATTTGGGATTTTGTAAAATTGTATATACGATATTAATATTTCTTTACACTTGCACCGATTTTTTGTTTGTTGTAACCTGCTATTGTAATATTTCTGTATAGTATCTGACATTAGTCAGGATAGAGTATAAAAGAAGGAGAACTCAAATGAGTGAAAGAAAATTAGTTGGAACAGGAGAAATGTTCAAAAAAGCACTCGCTGGCGGTTATGCTATTGGTGCTTACAATGTTAACAACATGGAAATTTTGCAAGGTATTGCAGAAGCTGCTGAAGAAACTCAATCACCTATTATCTTACAAGTTTCTGCTGGTGCAAGAAAATATGCTAACCAAACATATTTAATTAAACTTGTTGAAGCTGCTCTTGCAACTACAACTGTACCTATCGCTTTACACTTAGATCACGGTGCTGATTTCGAAATTTGTAAAGCTTGTATTGATGGCGGATTTTCATCTGTTATGATTGATGGTTCTAGATTCCCATTAGAAGAAAATATTAAATTAACAAAACAAGTAGTTGATTACGCTCATGCTCGTGGAGTTTCTGTAGAAGCTGAACTTGGAAAACTTGCAGGTGTTGAAGACGACGTTAAAGTTCATGCAAAAGATTCTACATACACAGATCCTGAAGAAGCTGCAAGATTTGTAAAAGAAACAGGTTGTGATTCTTTAGCTGTTGCTATTGGAACATCTCACGGAGCATATAAATTCAAAGGAGAAGCTAAATTAGACTTTGAAAGACTTGCTGAAATTAAAAAAGCTGTTAATGCAGTGGTTGGATATGATTATCCATTAGTTCTTCACGGTTCATCATCAGTCCCAGCTGAATTTGTTGCTAAATGTAATAAATTTGGCGGACAATTACCGGATGCTCAAGGTGTTCCAGAAGATATGCTTAACTATGCTTCTAAACATGGTGTTGCTAAAATTAACATTGATACTGATTTAAGATTAGCAATGACTTCAACAATTAGAGAATTCTTTGTTGAACATCCTGAAAAATTTGACCCAAGAGAATATATGGGACCAGGCAGAACTGCTGTTAAAGAAATGGTTATGCACAAAATGCGTGACGTTCTGGGTACTGCTGGTCACGCTAAAGACTAACTTAATTAACATAAAAAACAGCCTCTTTAAGAAAGAGGCTGTTTTTATTATAATTGTATATTAAACGGTAAGCTTTAATTTATCTCCTGGATAAAGCATAGGTTCAGAGTACTTACCTTTGTCATCTAATTTATAATTATTATCACGCATGAACTTTATAGCCAAATCGTATATTTCTTTATTAGTAGGTTCATAATATAAACCATCGTGATCAACTTCATTTCTAAGAAAAGCTTTTGCAATATTCCAGAAACAATCACCTTTCTTAACAGTATATTCTACAGGTTCTTTTTTAGCTTCCTCAAGTTCTTTAAGATTCTTTTTAGCTTCCTGAGCTTCTTGCTTAACTTTTTCCAATTCTACTTGTCTTTTTCTAAGTTCTTCATTTGCAGCAGCTAACTGTTGTTCTACATTTTTATGGTTTTCAAGTTTAGCTTCCGCATTATCAGCTCTATTTTTTTCATGCAATCCATACCCAATAGCAGATAATGTTGTAACTGTTCCTATACCTCCTGTAATAACTGCCGCGACTCTTGCGCCACCCGAATATGCTTGTTCAATCGTTTCTTTTGTAGTTTTTTTTAATTGTTTGCCCAAGAACTTCAGCAGTATGTGAAGTCAATCCAAATTCACTAACAAATTTTGAAGCTTCCTGACCAAACTTTTTCGTAACAACTTTAGATGATGGTTTTCTCAAGCTTTTCGCAAACGTAGCAATAATTTTTCCAACTGACATAATTTAATCCCCTTTTCTTTTAAAATTTTCTTCCTCGTAAAATCGATTTCCCCTATGTATTTAATAACAAATTTTTTATTTAAAAATTGACAAAAATAAATTAATAAAAATAAAAAAATAATTATTTGTTCTCCAAATATATCTATATACAAAGGGATTAAAGGTAATTTATATCACATTAATATTTTTTAATATTTAAAATAAATAATATAGAAAACGAAAGAGAACCGATTAAAAAATCGATTCTCTTCCTATCTTTTTCATATTCCAGCTGTTGTTAGTGTGATTCAAAATTTGTTCAACTAATTTTGCTGTCTTAATTAATTTATACAACCTACTTTTTCAAGAAATCAGGAATTTCTATATTTGTAAAGCTTGGTGATACATCAGGCATTGAAGATCTTCTTACCTGAGGCTGTGAATTTGTAGTAACTGATGAGTTGTTAAATGTTCCGGCAAAAAAGTCAGATGCACTTAACTGTTTTACATCAGTTTTTACTTCAGCTTGTTGATTCTTCAATTCAAAACCTGTTGCAATTACAGTAATTTGGATTTCACCTTGAATATTTTCATTAACAGCAGTACCAATAATAACTGTTGCATCATCATTTACAGCATCATGGATAATATTTGCAGCATCTGAAATTTCATGCAATGTCATATCAGGGCCACCTGTAATATTTACGATTACACCTGTTGCACCATTAATTGAAGATTCCAAAAGCTGTGAATTAATAGCGATTTCAGCAGCTTTAATAGCTCTGCCTTCACCTTGTCCACGACCAATACCCATAAGGGCTGATCCTGATGCTTGCATAACACATTTTACATCAGCAAAGTCAACGTTGATTAAACCAGGTACAGTAATGATATCAGAAATACCTTGAACACCTCTTAAAAGAACTTCATCAACGATGATAAATGATTCAGTTAAAGATACCTGTCTATCAACTACTTGTAACAATTTATCATTTGGAACAACGATTACAGCATCAACAGCTTCTCTTAGTTTTTCCAAACCTTGATTTGCTTGGTTTTGTCTTTTTCTGCCTTCCCAAGTGAAAGGTTTGGTAACAACTGCAATTGTTAAAATCCCTAATTCTTTAGCAATTTTTGCAACAACAGGAGCTGCTCCTGTTCCTGTTCCTCCACCCATTCCGGCAGTTATAAATACCATATCTGCACCATCTAAAGCTTCTGTTATTTCTTGTTGAGCTTCTTCTGCTGCTTTTTCTCCAACTGAAGGATCTCCACCGGCACCAAGTCCATTTGTTGATTTAGCACCTAATTGAATTCGGTTTTTAGTTTGGCCATATTCCAAAACTTGCAAATCTGTATTCATTAACCAGAACTCTACTCCTGAAAGTCCTGCTTTTATCATTCTGTTAACGGCATTACCACCGCCACCGCCAACACCTATTACTTTTATTTTTGTAGGGTTAACAGGAGACCTTTGAGCTTGATCATTGCTTGTTGTTTCATCTTTTTTAGCAAAGATATCTGATACGAAATTTTCCACTTTTTTACCTCTTTATATAATTGTATAATTAGACATCTACAATAGTATAATAACATACTATTTTAAATAGAAAAAAAGTACAAGAAAT